>NZ_JIBB01000007.1:0-107136 GCF_000620525.1 Acinetobacter sp. UNC436CL71CviS28 | reverse complement strand
AATAAATTTCCAGAGGATTGAATCGATTTTGAGTTTTCTGTGACCACGTCTACGTCTAGCGAAGGTGTTATCAGAAGCATATCGAGCTTGATAAACGTCATTGATGCTATTTCTTTTAAGCTCACGATAGATCGTACTAGGATGTCTTTTAATGAGTTCAGCAAATTTTCTGGCTGAAAAGCCTTCTTTTCTTGACTCAAGCATTAATGCAGTACGATCTTCAAAGTTAAGATGATGGTATGACAATTTTATATACTCCATAAACCCTTTAAATTAATTAGGTGGTTTATGTCGCACTTCAAGTTTTACTCTGCCGTGAGATACCTGACCAAAAATAATTTTATTAATAAATCCCCACAAGCTGGGGATTTTTATATAAAAGTTTATAGACTTAATTTATTTTACTGACTTTTAAAAATAAATTATTAAAAATACTTAAGATATTTATAATATTTAATAATTTTTATTTTCTAATATGGATTAAAATCTAATAATATAAATTAAATTTCTAATTTTTAAATTTATTTTAATATTAAAACAACAACTTAAACTTAAATATATTTAAATTATAATTTATCCTGATTTCAATAAGTCATATATTACTTACCAAAGTTTAAAATAACTTTAATATAGCTACAAGAGACACTTTTTATTAACTAAAAGCAAGGTCAATATAACAGCACTTCAACATTAAAATTTTCTATTTTCCTTAATATAGATGACTAACCTGTTTTATTTTTACATGAGGGAAAATATATGACTACTGCAAAAAATGATAGCAATACTTCAAATACTCATGCATCTACACAACATGACAATCAGCAAGACTCAAGCGTAATGAACAATGTCATGGAAAAAGTAGATCAAATTAAAGAAAAGGCACAAGATAGCCTAGAGAAGATCAATAAAGATGCAGCAGAGCATGGTGGTGTAACTAATATGGTTAAAGATAAAGTAACTCATATGATGGATAACGCTGGTGGTCAAACAAATAATAAAGGCAAATCTGGCTATGACACATCTGCTGGCAAAAAATCACGTTTTTCCCCTACAGTTAAAGGTGTAATGATTGGTGCTGTAGCCGGTAGTGTATTACCTGTATTTGGCACATTTAGTGGTGCGATTATTGGTGGTATTGCAGGTAAAATGTATGACCGTCGCTGCAAGATGAAACTATCTCACTCTTAATTTTGTAAACTGAATAATAATTTAAAATCAGCTGTATCTCTTTCCTACTCCTCATCCCCCCATGAGGAGCTCTTTTTATCTAGTTAGCCATTTTTAGAGCAGTTTGATTTTTATATAACTTCTCACGCGAACATAGTTAACATCAGCATCTGTAGAGCAAATGTAATTAATGTCCGTTTTTTAGACAATTTTATAAAGTTGCGGCTTTTTAAAACAGCAATTCAGATAATGAAGTATTAAAATAAACCTTACTGTTAAGATAGTCACTCTTATACAGACTGTTTTTTTTAATGAAGGAATTTTTTCATGGGCTTTATGAAATCTGTAGTTGCTGTTGCCATAATTATGGTATCGGGACAGGTATTGGCTGCAGGCGAAGCTATGAATACTCAGCCCATAACAACAGAAGGCAAGATATCCGATAATCAACTGCAGAATAAACCCCGTTCAGCTGCCAAGTCTGAACCTTCGGTTGAAAGTAGCAAGCAAGAAGCACAAGCTCCTTTAAGCAAATCAGAACAGGAAAAACAGAGAGCTGCGGCTCAAGAACAATTAGAAAAGATGAAAGAAAAAACAATTGCTGAAAGCTCACCTAGAAAAGGCTTTTTTCAATGGTTTAAGAAGTCTGCTGTCTAGTTATTAGAAAATTTTTAAAGAGAGCCATATTATTGGCTCTTTTTTTATAAGCGTCTTTAGATTTAGCGTTCTATACTGCCAGCTTATAGGCTCATAAAATGGGCTTAATTTAAGAGTCTATAACATATAAATTAGTCTAAATGCTCTAACGTTAAAAGAATAAAGGATTTTTTTTTATTTTGTAGCTATATCTTGCATTTATAGGACAAATCAACAAAAGTGTTAGCCGACAAATGTAACAATAATGATTTTACAATGAAAAAACTTAAGGTTTTAAATTTATTTTTACAAGGGCTAATCTTTGCGGCTGGGGCATTAGGTAGTGCATATAGCTTTGCTGAAACTAAAACAGCCACTCTTCCCTACGCCAATTATCTAGGCGATAAAAGTCAGGATAATGAACCTGACTTGCCTGTTGAAGAGCGGGGACCAGAATGGCTGGACTATATCCCATCATGGGTAGATAAAACGCCTACTCTATTACCCAAGCAGTCTGATGAACCTATTGTGCCTCCAACCGAGGTAACTGAAGACAAAAGTTGGGCCGACCGCAAACAACGTCAGATCCGCAACTGGGCTGATAGATCTTCAAATAAAATTGATAACTGGTTTGGTGAGACAGATCCAAACAAACCAGCAGATGCAACACTACGAATTTTAATTGATAACCGCTGGGATAAACATGATGGCTATGAAATTAAACCGCGTATTCGGGGTAAAATTAATTTGCCCACCTTGGAAAAACGTTTAAGCATTGTATTTGGTGATGAATCTCTTGATAACGAGATTCGTAATAATGTCGCAATTAGTAATGAAAACCGTAATGAGCCGGGTAAATCTCTTGATACGCGTCGTACCCGTGAAGAAAATTCTTCTCTTGCTTTACGCTGGTCGAATTTTGCCAAGCGCCTACCCTTTGAAATTGATGCTGACTTAGGTATCCGCTCAGGTGATGATATCTATGCGCGGATAAAGGCCGAACGTGATTGGCAACTGCGTAATGATTTTACTTTCCATGCTGAACAAATCTATCGTTATGGTATCGACAGTGAAAATTATTTAAGGACCAATCTGGAACTGGTGCATGCCCGTCCAGAGCAACCTGTGCTTGCTAACCAGTTTTCACTGGTCTATGCCGATGAACAGGATGATGACCTCACTTGGGACAACCGGGCCTATCGCGAACACCAGTTCTTTGCCGGAAACCGTTTTAACTATGGTCTTTATACGGGCGGTTTTTATAATAATAGCGACCTGCGTTTAAACAGTTGGGGGCCCTTTATTTCATGGCGTCAACCGCTTTGGCGTGAATGGTTCTATGTACAGGGAGACCTGAATTATCAAAATGATCAACGTGAAGACCGGAGTCATTACTTAAGTACACTGGTCCGTCTGGAAGCAATTTTTTAATTTAACAGTAAATTAATAGGTAGAAAGATATTGTATAGGTCTACAGGAGTCATTAAATATAATACGCTGCTATATATAGGAGTGTATTCCAATATTATGAGTCTTCATAGAAACTTATTTAAATATCCAGTTTATAGAACTTAAAGGTTTAGTTTTTTAGTCATATTAATAGATATTAGTGTGGCTAAGATGATAAGGTAATCACTAAAATTATATTACCCCTATTAATTCTATAATTTGAATTGATTTTATAGATTATTTATTTAAGCCTAAGCTGAATGAAAGTTTATAAATAGATTTATAACCACACCATATAAAAAAGCCTCCCAAAGGAGGCTTTTTTATAAAAATTTTATTTCAGTAATAAACTGTTGATACGTTTTAGATAGGCTGCCGGGTCTTCCGGTAAGCCCCCTTCTGCAATCATGGCCTGATCAAAGATTACGTTTGCCAATTCATCAAACTGCTCAGTATTTTCAAGCTTTTGTACCAGCGGATGTTCAGGGTTAATTTCCAGAATTGGTTTGCTCTCTGGAATAGGCTGCCCAGCCTGTTTCAGCATACGAATAAGTTGCGGAGAAAGCTCACCTTCAGCTGTAACCAAACAGGCCGGTGAATCAACCAGACGCGTAGTTACACGGACTTCTTTGGTTTTATCTTTCAAGGCTCCACTCAGCTTTTCTACTACCGGCTTAAGCTGTTCCTGTGCTTGTTCAAGAGCTTTCTTCTCTTCTGCATCCTGAAGATCACCCAAGTCCACTGCCCCTTTGGAGATATTCTGCATCGGCATACCATCGAACTCATTTACAAAGTTCATAGCCCATTCATCAACACGCTCAGACATCAGCAGAACTTCAATTCCTTTCTTTTTGAATAATTCCAGCTGAGGTGAGTTTTTGGCAGCAGTTAGACTATCGGCAGTAACATAATAAATTGCCTTCTGACCATCCTTCATGCGTGCTTTATAATCTGTCAGAGAAGTGGTGATTTCATCATTGTTTGAAGTTGCATAGCGTAATAGTTTAAGAATACGCTCACGATTGCTGAAATCTTCTCCTAAGCCCTCTTTCAGCACTGCACCAAACTCAGTATAGAACTGCTTAAATTTTTCCTGGTCTTTTTCATCTTCAGATTTAGCCAAGGCATCAAGCATGGTCAAAATACGGCGCGCATTGCCTTCGCGGATGGTTTTAACATCACGGCTTTCCTGTAGCAATTCACGACTCACGTTTAATGGAAGGTCAGCACTATCTACCACGCCCTGTACAAAACGCAGATAATTTGGAATCAGGTTATCTGCATCGTCCATAATAAAGACACGCTTTACATAGAGCTTGATACCAGCTTTGGCCTCACGAGTGAAAATATCATGTGGTGCTTTACTCGGTACATATAACAACTGGGTATATTCGGTACTGCCTTCAACCCGGTTATGTGCCCATGCTAAAGGAGCTTCAAAGTCATGCGTTAAATTTTTATAAAATTCGATATATTGCTCTTCGGTAATCTCGTTTTTATTACGGGTCCAAAGTGCGCTGGCTGAGTTGATAACTTCCCATTCATCAGTTTTGACCATCTTGCCACCCTTGGCTTCTTCACCTTCGGTCGCTTCTTCTTCCTGCCAGACTTCTTTTTGCATCTGTATTGGCAGGCTGATATGGTCAGAGTATTTATTCACAATCTGTTTAACTTTATAGCTTTCCAGATACTGCAACGCATCTTCACGCAAATGCAGAATAATATCTGTACCGCGAGATACTTTTTCAATTTGCTGAACTTCAAATTCACCAGTACCACCGCTAATCCAGCGTACGCCTTCATTTGCTTCGGCACCAGCACGGCGCGATTCTACTGTAATCTTGTCTGCTACAATGAAACCCGAATAAAAACCGACACCGAACTGTCCAATCAGCTGAGCATCAGATTTTTGATCGCCTGTCAGTTTAGACATAAAGTCTTTCGTACCTGATTTGGCAATCGTACCCAGATTATCAATCGCTTCCTGCTGACTCAGACCGATACCGTTATCAGAAATGGTTATGGTTTTATTGTCTTTATCCAAACTGATACGTACATGCAGATCTGGATCGTTTTCATAATATTCAGGATGGTTGATACCTTCAAAACGCAACTTGTCACAGGCATCTGATGCGTTAGAGATCAGTTCGCGAAGAAAAATTTCAGGATTGGAATAGAGAGAATGAGTAACCAGATGTAATAACTGGGCTACTTCAGCCTGAAAGCTATAGTTTTGTGATGTGCTTTGTTCACTCATGATTCACTCCTTCAGATAAGCAGTCATTTTTATTGAATGCCTTATCAATGGAGTGTGGCTTATATTTTTCAATAGATCCGGGTAAATATTTTTATTTTAAAAAGGTCTTTGTGGGTATGACTATAATCTGTAGCCCTCCGGTTGCTGTAACTTGTATACGTCCTGAAAGCATGCGATAGAGGCAACATACTGGTCACGCAGATACAACTATTTCACCTATTGTTTCTAAATAATGGCAGGAATAGCCATCAGTACTCACTGCTTCACAACAGAATAAATTATCGCTATTTTATTATTCGCATCAGGTAGAGTCTGGTATTGGCAGATGATAGGCTCACTTGAAGTCTGAGTTTTTTCATAAAAAGAACTATGGCAGTAGTGTAAAACTGATATTTCTAAAAATAGTCAGACTGCAATCACATATTTCAATTTAACCGCCTCTTATCTGAAATTAATTTAAAACCGGATTAAAAAGAAACTCTATAGATTAGGGGCAGTGATTTTTAATAAGAATAAAATGAATAAAAGCTCTGAATGATTTTTAATCTTTTTATTGTGTTATACCCTGACGTCCTGTCTGGGTATATGGGTTTTACATATTTCAAAAATTTAGAATTTATAGCTATAGCCGAGTGTATAAACCCACGGATTAATATCCAGCGTACCAATATCTGTACCATTTAAACTCAAGTCAGATTCAACCTGTGCATAACGTACATCGACAAATACTCCCCAGTTTTGTGCATCAGCAGGCTGGAAATTAAAGCCCACCTGTCCGGCTACACCATAGGTCACATCAGCTTCAAGTTTTGCATCAGAACCTTTGAGTTTTTCATCCCATGGCACGGCTACTGTGGCACCGATGCCAACATAAGGTGTAAAACGGCTGGCATTCTTGAAATTATATTTTGCAGTAAGCGTTGGTGGTAAATGTTTAAAACTGGCTTCCCCTACATTTTCCAGAATAACATCATGTTTAAATGGTGTAGCAAGCAGAAGTTCTACAGAAAAAGGGGAATCTGCAAAGAAATATTCTACCGATGGAGTAAAACCAATTTCATTGCTCACGGTTGCTGTTGTGTTTGCAATCGTCCCATTATCATCATTTTGAGGAGCCAATACACTAGCGCCCATTTTCACTTGCCAGTCCCCAGCAAACACAGAAGTAGATAATCCCAGCAAAGCAAAAACAAGTATATTTTTTAACATATTTAAATCACCTCAACAATTAACATTTTTATAATAATCTTGTGTATTAATAATATGCAATAGCATAAATAATATAAATTTTATTTTATTTTTAATATATTGATTTACATTACTTTTATTTTAAATTTACTAAAATACTAGGTTTTAAATTATAAGAAAAAATATTAATCCGAGTAATACAATATAGTTTATTTAAAATATATATTATCAATATAATTATTTATAGACTTAATTATTCATATTAATTTAATCGGATTTATTTTAATTTTAACTTTATATTAAAATAAAATAGGCTCCAGATTATCTCTTTAAACAGCTCATTTTTAAGATGAGCTTAAGAGGATAAATCGGAGCCTTAAAAGAAGCTAATAACCAGATGGATTTAAAGTACCATCGCAGCAATCCAGCCGGAGATAAGCAGCGGAATATTAAAATGGATAAATGTAGGTATCACTGTATCCCAAATGTGATCATGCTGACCATCTATTCCCAAACCGGCAGTAGGCCCTAAAGTAGAATCTGAAGCAGGAGAACCGGCATCACCTAGAGCAGCCGCTGTACCAATCAATGCAACTGTGGCTAAAGGACTAAAACCGAACTGTACACATAGCGGAACATAAATTACTGCCAGTACTGGCACACTCGAGAACGATGAACCAATACCAATGGTGACAAATAGGCCGATAAACAGCATAAGAAATGCAGCCAGTGCATGGTTATCTCCAATTAGATGCACAACCCCATTAACCAGACTATTAATGTCACCGGTATGGGTCATCACTGAAGCAAAACCAGCAGCCGAGATCATGATAAAGCCGACCAAGGCCATCATACGCATACCCTGTACAAATACGTCATCAGCATCTTGCCACTTAAAGATACCTGAAGCAGAAAGTACTGCAAAACCGACTAGACCACCCAGAATCATTGAACCTGAATAGAGTTGAGCAGCCAGAGTTAATGCAATTGCCAGAAAAGCCATGATCATGGTTTTCTTTGAAATAACTGGAGCTTCACTCGCAACCTGCTGTAATTCTTTAGCATCTTCTTCAAGTTTTACTTCACCAATGCGAACAGGTTTATCTAAATCAATAGTGGTGACACGGGTAACCGCTTTATCTACGTAATGGCGTGGTTTACGGTAACTGATGAATACAGCCACTAAAGTACCAAGAAGCATACCTAATACAGGAATAGCCATACCCATAGGCATCATCCAGCGGTCCACATGCAGATTATAAGCAGCCCCAATCTTATTAATATTTCCCATGAGAATCTGCTCAAGGAAAATCGCACCAAAACCGACTGGCAGGAAGATATAAGTCCCCACTAAACCTAGTGTTAAGACACAAGCAGCTGCTCGACGATCCAGATTAAGATGATTCATGACCTTAAGTAAAGGCGGAACCAAGACCGGAATAAAAGCGATATGAACTGGAATCAGGTTTTGAGAACAGATAGCTGAAATCAGTAATATTCCTAACAGCAAAAACTTTACTTTCTTAGCACGTGCCTGAGAGACTTCTGCTCCGAGCAAGCCGATCAGTTTATGTGCCAGTAAATCTGGTAAACCTGATTTAGATAAAGCCAGGGCAAAAGCACCTAATACTGCATAAGCGAGTGCTACTTCGGCACCATCACCCAAGCCTGCATTAAATGCACTTACTGTATCAGATAGGCTTAAACCAGCAACCAGGCCCCCAATCATTGCTGAAATGACTAGTGTCAAAACAACAGAAACTCGCGCGATGGATAAAATAAACATCACGGCAATTGCGATTACGACTGCGTTCATGAATTTAATGAAGAAACAAAAAGTGCCTCATTTTAACAGAATTTTTTCAGTCGCAAGCTTACTATCAGTTGCTATAGAAAACTCATAGGGACCATGCAGATAAGAACCAAATTTAGTCAATATTTTTCAAATATTTATAGTTATTTTGAATTTATTTACTCTAGAGTTTTTATTGATAATTTAACTAATCTGGTTGCAAATTTATATAGATTGACCATTTATTCAGACGAGAACAGTATATGATCAATGCGAGTTTATCTTAGTTAACTTAATATTATTTTATAAAGACAAAAATTATAGGTCCGTATGAATCTTTTAAAGAAACTCCAGAATATTCCTGCAGTGTCCAAATTCATGATTAACCGCTATTCCCCTTATCGCGGTGCCGGAATTATGATCGATCAGATTGATCTGCCCAATTATCATATCCGGGTTAAAATGCCACTGACTCGTAAAAACCAGAATATCGTAGGAACTCATTTCGGTGGTAGCCTTTATTCCATGGTCGACCCATTTTATATGCTCATGCTTATGCACCACTTAGGCAATAAATATATTGTATGGGATAAAGCAGCCTCTATCAGTTTCCTTTCGCCAGGACGCAGCACTGTATATGCCGATATACGTCTAAGCCAGGAAGAACTTGAAGAAATCAGAAGGCTGGCCCACAATTATGAACCTGTCCTTCGTCACTACACCTTAAATATTCTGGATGATCAAGGCGTCAGAATTGCTGAAGTGCAAAAAACCTTATATATCCGCCGTAAAAAATCTAAAACGCTGATTAAACCCTATACTCAAATTTAATCTATGCAAAAAAATAAGCGCATCTAGCGCTTATTTTTTCTGTGCTGTTAGCGACGTCTTTCCTGGATAACTACACCGGCGCCACCACCAAGCGCCCCACCAATTGCAGCGCCAGCATTACCACCAATGACTGCTTCACCAACGACTGCTCCCAGACCTGCACCAATTGCACTACCTGTGGTACTGCCGCGCGTGCCACCTTGAGAATTAGTACCTACGCCTGCGCCAGCCGCTGCACCTAAACCAGCACCGACTTTACCGCCTACTGCATTCCCTGCTCCACCACCTACCGCACCACCTAAAGCCGCCGCACCAATGCGCTGCTCACGAGGTGACATGTTTTCACAACCTGCCAACATAAATACTGATGCAGTGGTCACTGCCAATACGCTAACTAATTTTTTCAAGGTTATTATCCCCTGCTTCTATGCTTTATTAGCTTAGTTTAAATTTATGCAGCAATTCTGATGAATATGTTATGAACTAAGTAAGTATTCAGTAATTTATGTAAAAAACTCATGCACTTTATCAGGTATGATTTATCAAGAAATATCATTTCGCAGCTATAAAAAAAGCACCCTTAGGTGCTTTTTTTAAATTCTAGAACTTAAAGCTCTTCATTCAGTGCTTGAGAAAATGCCTGATCTACTTCAGAGAAGTCATTAGCCAAAGCGAATTCTGCAGCTTCTGCTTCCTGACGACGACGCTCCAAGTGATAAGCCAAGCCTGTTCCTGCCGGAATCAGACGGCCTACTACCACGTTTTCTTTCAGGCCGCGCAGATCATCTTCCTTACCTGTTACAGCTGCTTCAGTTAACACACGAGTAGTTTCCTGGAACGATGCAGCAGAAATGAAGGAGTCAGTCGACAATGATGCTTTGGTAATACCCATCAGTTGACGTTCAAACTTCGCAGGAAACTTGTTCTGAGACAGAACTGCCTGGTTCTCTTGAACCACGCGGATATAATCCACTTGTTCACCTTTAATGAAGCTTGAATCACCACCATCAGTGATTTCAACCTTACGCAGCATTTGACGTACGATGACTTCAATATGCTTGTCATTGATTTTTACACCCTGAAGACGGTAAACGTCCTGAACTTCGTTCACGATGTAGTTGGTCAATGCCACTTCGCCTTTCAAACGCAAGATATCATGTGGATTTTGTGGACCATCAGAAATGACTTCACCACGATTCACATGCTCGCCTTCGAACACGTTGATCTGACGCCATTTAGGAATCAGCTCTTCATAAACTTCAGCGCCATCATCCGGAGTAATTACCAGACGGTTTTTACCTTTGGTTTCTTTACCGAAGCTTACTACGCCTGATACTTCTGCCAAGATCGCATGCTCTTTTGGCTTACGTGCTTCAAACAGGTCGGCAACACGTGGCAGACCACCGGTAATATCACGAGTACGTGAAGATTCCTGTGGTACACGGCCAATAACATCACCTACACCAATTGTTTCACCGCTGCGTACAGTCACAATCGTGTTCTGTGGCAGGAAGTAGAACTGTTCACTGCCATCTGCTGTATCAAGTACGATCGCTGGACGCAAATCTTTACCTGATGCAGGACGAGCAGTCACTGGCAGAATCTCAACAGTAGTCATACCTGTTGCATCATCTGTTTTCGATGTTGCAGTCACACCATCAGTAATTTGCGAGAAACGCGCCTTACCAGCCACTTCTGTTACCAGCGGATGGGTATGCGGATCCCAAGTTGCCACAATACCACCAGCTTCTACAGCTTCACCTTCTTTCAGCAGAATGCTTGCACCATACGGCAGTTTGTAACGTTCACGCTCACGACCCAGCTCATCAGCAATACCAACTTCACCCGAACGGGAAACTGAAACCAAGTGGCCTTTAGCATGCTGTACAGTTTTCACATTATGGAAACGTACAGTACCTTTATTACGTACCTGAACACTGTTTGCAGCAGAAGTTCGGCTTGCAGCACCACCCACGTGGAAGGTACGCATGGTTAACTGTGTACCTGGCTCACCAATCGATTGCGCTGCCATAACACCAACAGATTCACCTGGATTCACCAGATGACCACGTGCAAGGTCACGACCATAACATTTTGCACATACACCAAATGCCGAGTCACAGCTGATCACTGAACGTACACGGATTTCATCGATACCTGCTTCTTCAAGCTGAGTAGCAATTTTTTCGTCAATTAACGTATTACGCGGGAAGAGAACCTCTTCACTGCCTGGACGGATCACATCTTCAGCAATCACACGGCCTAGTACACGATCACGTAACGGCTCGATCACGTCACCACCCTGAATGAGTGGAGTCATCGTCAAGCCACCCACAGTGCCACAATCCGGCTCAGTAATGACCAAATCTTGCGCTACGTCAACCAGACGACGCGTCAGGTAACCCGAGTTCGCAGTTTTCAATGCAGTATCGGCCAGACCTTTACGTGCACCGTGAGTCGAGATGAAGTACTGAAGTACAGTCAAACCTTCACGGAAGTTCGCTTTAATCGGCGTTTCAATGATCGAACCATCCGGTTTCGCCATCAGACCACGCATACCTGCGAGCTGACGAATCTGTGCTGCACTACCACGCGCACCAGAGTCAGACATCATATAAATCGAGTTAAATGATTTCTGCTTTTCTTCCTGGCCTTCACGGTTGGTTACACTTACAAATGACAGGTTATCCATCATCGCTTTTGCAACCTGGTCATTAGTACGTGCCCAGATATCCACTACTTTGTTATAACGCTCACCTGCGGTAACAAAGCCCTGTTCAAACTGCTGTTCAATTTCACGAACCTCAGTTTCCGCCTTGTCAATAATTGCCTGTTTCTGTGGCGGAATAACCATGTCTTCCATACCAACAGATACACCAGAGCGAGTCGCTTGACGGAAGCCCAAGTACATTAACTGGTCAGCAAAAATAACAGTATCTTTCAGGCCCAGCTTACGGTAGCAAGAGTTAATCAGTTTCGAGATATTTTTCTTGGTCATCTCTACATTGATCTGCTCGAAGCTTAAACCTTCCGGCACAACTTCCCATAGCAGGCAGCGGCCTGGCGTGGTCTGTACAATGATTGTCTGCTGCTCGCGCTCACCATTTTCATTGATAATGGTCTGGTGTACACGTGCTTTTACGCGGGCATGCATCGCTACCTGACCGGTAGCCAGTGCACGGTTTACCTCATGCGTATCAGCAAACACCATGCCTTCACCTTTGGCATTCACTGCATCACGGGTGATGTAGTAAAGACCTAAGACCACGTCCTGAGACGGCACAATGATAGGTTCACCGTTCGCAGGAGACAGGATGTTATTAGTCGACATCATCAGTGCACGTGCTTCAAGCTGGGCTTCAAGCGTCAATGGTACGTGTACAGCCATTTGGTCACCGTCAAAGTCGGCGTTAAATGCGGTACATACCAGTGGATGCAGACGGATTGCCTTACCTTCAATCAGGATCGGTTCAAACGCTTGAAGACCCAGACGGTGAAGTGTTGGCGCACGGTTTAGCATAACCGGGTGCTGACGGATAACGTGAGCAAGAACATCCCAAACTTCTGGAGTTTCGCGCTCAACCATTTTCTTGGCAGCTTTAATGGTGGTTGCTTGGCCTGAAGCCTGCAGTTTTGCAAAAATAAATGGCTTGAACAGTTCAAGTGCCATTTTCTTAGGCAGACCACACTGATGCAGACGTAGAGACGGCCCTACCGTAATTACTGAACGGCCAGAATAGTCAACACGTTTACCCAGCAAGTTCTGACGGAAACGACCTTGCTTACCTTTGATCATGTCTGCCAAAGATTTTAAAGGACGTTTGTTAGAACCAGTAATGGCACGACCACGACGTCCATTATCCAGCAATGCATCTACAGATTCTTGAAGCATACGTTTTTCATTACGTACGATAATATCTGGAGCAGCCAGGTCAAGAAGACGTTTTAAGCGGTTGTTACGGTTGATCACACGACGGTAAAGATCATTCAGATCAGAAGTCGCAAAACGGCCGCCCTCAAGTGGAACTAACGGACGAAGATCTGGTGGAAGTACTGGCAGTACATTCATCACCATCCATTCCGGCTTATTGTTCGACTCTTTAAAAGCTTCCATCAGTTTAAGACGTTTTGATGCTTTCTTGAGCTTGGTCTCAGACGTAGTTTGTGGAATTTCTTCACGCAAACGAGAGATTTCTGCTTCAAGATCGATATCTTTTAACAGGTCTTGAACAGCTTCCGCACCCATTTTTGCGGTGAATTCATCACCGTGTTCTTCAAGTGCGTTGTAGTATTCTTCATCAGTAAGCAACTGGTATTTCTCAAACGGAGTCATACCCGGATCAGTCACTACATAAGATTCGAAATACAGTACACGTTCAATATCACGCAAGGTCATGTCAAGAAGCAGACCAATACGGCTCGGCAATGATTTCAGGAACCAAATGTGTGCCACTGGAGAGGCAAGCTCGATGTGACCCATACGTTCACGACGAACTTTCGCAGTTGTTACTTCAACGCCACATTTTTCACAGATGACGCCTTTGTACTTCATACGCTTGTATTTACCACACAAGCATTCGTAATCTTTTACTGGACCAAAAATTTTGGCACAGAATAAACCGTCGCGCTCCGGTTTAAAGGTACGATAATTAATTGTCTCAGGCTTTTTCACTTCGCCGTGAGACCATGACTTAATCATTTCTGGTGACGCAAGACCAATACGGATACGGTCAAATTCAACCGGTGCATGACCGTCTGAATCCGTTTTCTTACGCATGATATCGAGCAAGTCTTTCAATTTTTTTCTCCGTGTACCGGGGGGCACATTGCCCGCCCGGCTGGGTCACAAATATTGTTTTTACCTGAAAAGGTGAAGGGTCCTAGACCTTAGTCACCATTTTTCAGTTCAATGTTGATACCTAAAGAACGGATCTCTTTGGTCAATACGTTGAACGATTCAGGCATGCCCGGATCCATATAATGGTTTCCATCTACAATATTCTTATAGATGCGGGTACGGCCTTCAACGTCATCCGACTTCACGGTCAGCATCTCTTGAAGAGTATATGCTGCACCGTAAGCTTCAAGTGCCCAGACTTCCATCTCACCGAAACGCTGACCACCGAATTGTGCTTTACCACCAAGCGGCTGTTGCGTTACAAGAGAGTAAGAACCGGTAGAACGCGCATGCATCTTGTCATCCACCAAGTGGTTGAGTTTAAGCATATACATGTAACCTACAGTTACCGGACGGTCAAACTGTTCGCCTGTACGTCCATCAAACAGGATCTGCTGGCCAGAACGTGGCAGTTCTGCAAGTTCAAGTAACTCTTTGATCTGGCCTTCTTCGGCACCATCAAATACTGGAGTTGCCAGTGGCACACCCTTGCTGAGGTTTCCTGCAAGTTTCAAGATTTCATCATCAGTCAGTGTATCAAGCTGTTCTTGCTCACCACCGACTTTATTGTAAATCTTATCAAGAAAATCACGCAGTTCAACAATAGCACGCTGCTGTTTAAGCATCTTGTCGATCTGCTCACCTAAACCTTTTGCAGCAAGACCCAAATGTGTTTCCAGAATCTGTCCCACGTTCATACGTGATGGTACACCTAGCGGGTTTAATACCACATCAACCGGAACACCATTGGCATCATGTGGCATGTCTTCTACAGGCAGGATTTGTGATACCACACCCTTGTTCCCGTGACGACCCGCCATTTTATCACCCGGCTGGATACGACGTTTAACTGCTAGATAAACCTTCACAACTTTCAATACGCCATGAGTCAGCTCATCACCCGTAGAAAGCTTGCGTTTCTTCTCGGCAAACTTCTCGTCAATCTCGGTGCTTTTCTCTTTCAAGAACACCTGGATCTGGGTTAAACGTTCAGCAATCGCTTCATCGCTTGGCTGGATTTCGAGCAGATCAATCAGTTCAAGGCCAGATAGCAATTCTTCAGACAGTTTCTCACCACGTTTAGTATTTCCACCGCCGTTAGACACCTGATCTTTCAGCAAACGTACAATACGTTCACGAGCCGCTTCTTCAAAGATTTTATATTCTTCTTTCAAATCTTTACGATAAGCGTCAAGTTGTGCTTTCTCAATCGCCAGTGCACGGTCATCTTTTTCCAGACCATCACGTGTAAACACCTGGACGTCAATTACCGTACCTTTGGTACCTGATGGAACACGTAAAGATGAATCTTTTACATCAGCTGCTTTCTCACCGAAGATAGCGCGAAGCAGTTTTTCTTCAGGTGTGAGCTGAGTTTCACCTTTAGGTGTCACTTTACCAACCAGAATATCGCCAGCCGTTACTTCTGCACCGATATAAACAATACCGGATTCATCCAGTTTAGAAAGCGCAGCTTCACCTACGTTTGGAATATCCGCAGTAATTTCTTCTGCACCCAGTTTGGTATCACGTGCTACACATGACAATTCCTGAATGTGAATAGAAGTTAAACGGTCTTCCTGAAGTACACGTTCAGAAAGCAGGATTGAGTCTTCGTAGTTGTAACCATTCCAAGTCATGAATGCAACACGCATGTTCTGACCAAGTGCTAATTCACCACCATCCGTAGACGGGCCATCAGCCAGTACATCACCACGACCAACTTTATCACCCAGATTCACCAGAACTTTCTGGTTAATACAGGTATTCTGGTTTGAACGTGTGTATTTGATCAGGTTATAGATATCTACACCCGCTTCACCCGCAATCATCTCGTCTTCGTTAACACGAATAACTACACGTGACGCATCTACGAATTCAATGGTACCGCCACGTTTTGCAATTACACATACACCTGAGTCACGTGCAACATTCGCTTCCATACCTGTCCCTACTAGCGGTTTGTCCGCAATCAGTGTCGGTACAGCCTGACGCTGCATGTTTGAACCCATCAATGCACGGTTGGCATCATCGTGCTCAAGGAATGGAATCAGAGATGCCGCTACAGAAACTACCTGCTGTGCAGAAACATCCATATGCGTAATACGCTCTGGAGCCATACGCACAAATTCGCCCTGGTAACGTACAGAAACCAGCTCTTCGGTTAAATAACCATCTTTATCGAGTGCAGAGTCGGCCTGAGCAATCACAGTTCCTACTTCTTCAATTGCAGACAGATATTCAACTTCATCTGTTACACGGCCATCTACCACTTTACGGTAAGGCGTTTCCAAGAAACCAAATTCATTGGTTTTTGCGTATACAGACAGCGAGTTAATCAGACCGATGTTTGGTCCTTCAGGGGTTTCAATCGGACACACACGACCATAGTGGGTCTGGTGTACGTCACGCACCTCAAAGCCTGCGCGCTCACGGGTCAAACCGCCTGGTCCAAGTGCCGATACACGACGCTTATGTGTAATTTCAGATAGCGGGTTATTCTGATCCATAAACTGGGACAACTGGCTTGAACCAAAGAATTCTTTGATTGCAGCAGCTACCGGTTTAGCATTGATCAGGTCCTGTGGAGACAGGTTGTCAGTTTCTGCCTGTGACAGACGCTCTTTAACTGCACGTTCAACACGGACCAGACCTACACGGAACTGGTTCTCAGTCATTTCACCTACAGAACGGACACGACGGTTACCCAAATGGTCAATATCATCGACCTCACCCTTACCGTTACGAATTTCAACTAAAGTACGTAATACATCGATGATATCTTCATTCGAGAGAATACCTTCAACTTCACGTGACTTCTGGTCAGTTCCTACTTCGTATGGGCGACCTAAACGACGGTTGAACTTCATACGACCAACAGGTGACAGGTCATAACGCTCAGAAGAGAAGAACAGGTTATTGAACAGGTTCTCAGCAGCTTCTTTTGTTGGCGGCTCGCCTGGACGCATTACCTTATAGATCTCAACCAGGGCTTCTTCACGGCCACTTGTTGTATCTGCACGTAAGGTATCTGCCACGAATGAACCACGGTCAATATCATTGGTATACAAGATATTAAACTGCTTCACGCCACCTTCAGCAATCTTCACCATGATTTCATGGCTCAGCAAGGTATTCGCAGCAATTACATCGCCTGATTTCAGGCTAATATCTTCAGCAGTAATCCGTTCGTACAGGTACTCATCAGGAACTGGCAGTTTAGTCAGGCCAGAAGCTTCCATTTGACGTACATGACGTGCATTGATACGTTTACCCTGCTCAACAATCACTTTGCCATCATTGTCAGCAATATCGAACTGCGCCATTTCACCACGCAGGCGTTCAGGCACGAGATCAATCTGATAACTGCCCATATCCAGATACACAGGGACTTTCTCATAGAACAGATCCAGAATCTGTTCATTGTTATAGCCCAGTGCACGCATAACTACAGTAGCAAGTAATTTACGACGACGGTCGATACGTACATATACCAGGTCTTTGGCATCAAACTCAAAATCAAGCCATGAACCACGGTAAGGAATAATACGTGCTGAATACAACACTTTACCGCTTGAGTGGGTTTTACCTTTGTCATGGTCAAAGAATACACCCGGTGAACGATGTAACTGAGATACGATTACACGCTCGGTACCATTGATGACAAAGGTACCATTTTCAGTCATGAGTGGAATTTCACCCATATAGACTTCTTGTTCACGAACATCTTTGATTGATTTCGTTTCGCGATCTTTAATGATCAGACGAATCTTTACGCGCATTGGTGCCGCATAGGTTGAGCCACGAAGAATACATTCGCGGACATCAAACTCGGGTTTACCAAGGCTATACTCAACAAATTCTAAAGCAGCATTGCCAGAATAACTTTCTATAGGAAAAACTGAACGAAATGCGGCTTGGAGACCGATATCTTCGCGGTTTTTTGGAGTTTTGCCGTCTTGCAGGAAAGTACGGTACGAGTCGACTTGAATAGACAACAGGTACGGTGCTTCCATGACTTGGGGCAATTTACCAAAATTCTTACGGATCCGTTTCTTTTCGGTATATGAGTATGCCATCTGGAGTCCTCGGAAAGTAAACCAAGCCCGCCTGCAGAACGGGCTCAGAAGGAATTACGCAGGCCGATATGGCCACCACTTTTTACAAAAGCTGCAATCTTGAGTGGTATGAAAACGCTTATCAATATTTTCAAATCAAAAAATATTGGTAAGCGTTTGAATTTATTTGATTTATTATTAAATTAACCGATATATTCAGCAAACTAACAAAAATCGAGCCGATTATTGTAACGCAAAAAGGCTGATGACCCAAGAGCCATCAGCCATTTTATGGAGCCGATTAAAAAATCGACTCCTTAAAGAATTACTTAAGAGTAACTGTAGCACCAGCTTCTTCAAGTTTTTTCTTAAGCTCTTCGCCTTCTTCTTTAGAAACGCCTTCTTTAACAGCTGAAGGAGCGCTTTCAACAAGATCTTTAGCTTCTTTAAGACCAAGGCCAGTTGCTTCACGAACTGCTTTAATTACAGCAACTTTGTTCGCGCCGAAAGAAGTCAACTCAACGTTGAATTCAGTTTGTTCTTCAGCAGCAGCAGCGCCAGCACCTGGAGCAGCAGCAACAGCTACAGCAGCAGCAGATACATTGAATTTCTCTTCGAAAGCAGAGATCAGTTCAACAAGCTCAAGAACAGTTTTTTCAGCAACTGCATTTAAGATTTCTTCGTTAGTTAAAGCCATGAGAGTAACTCCAAATGGATATTGAATGGTGTGAAAGTAGATTTAAGCTTAAGCAGCTTCTGACTCGTTTTTCTCTTTGAGCGCAGTAATAAGGCGACCCAATTTCGAGATAGGAGCCTGAAGAACATTAGCAAGCATAGTAAGTGCTTTTTCTTGGTTTGGAAGATTCGCGATTACACTAACTTCAGCACCTTCATAAACCTTGCCATCAAAGGCAGCAGCTTTAAGTTCAAATGCTTTGTTAGTTTTAGCAAATTCTTCAAACAAGCGTGCAGCTGCACCCATGTCATCTTCAGAAGTTGAGAAAGCCAAGATTGTTGGGCCAACAAGGTTGTCATTCAAGATATTGAATTGAGTATCTTGAAGAGCACGCTTAGCCAGAGTGTTACGCACGATACGTGTAGTAACACCAAGCTTACGAGCTTCAACACGAAGAGCAGTTAACTGCCCAACTGTCAGACCTTGGTAGTCAGCAACAACAGCTGAGAACGCTTTAGAAGCAACTTCACTTACTTCTGCAACGATCTGTTTTTTGTCTTCGATAAGAAGAGCCATTGTAAAACCTCCTAACGGTGATTTATGTACCCAAACAGGTACACTCCCAATTCGTAAATCCAATCACTGGACTTACACGCGGAGGAGGAATAAATCACACCACCGCGTCTACGCAGGCTGGGCTATTAAGAGTTCAGGTACAGAACCTTCCCTCGCCTGAGGTCTTTGACGCTAATAGGCTTTAACCTATCAATTCAAAGTCCACTCCAGTTGCTAAAAATTTATATTTCCAAGCTACTGGAGATTTTAAGAATTCTGTCTAAGAATAAACTTAGTTAGAAACGTTGCTTACATCAACAACCAGACCAGGACCCATAGTAGAGCTTAGTGTGATTTTCTTGATGTATACACCTTTTGAGGTCGCTGGTTTAAGTTTTTTCAAATCAGCAATCAAAGTTTCAACGTTTTGACGAACAGCAGATGCTTCAAAGCCAATCTGGCCGATTGCAGCATGGATAATACCTGCTTTGTCTACACGGTAACGTGCTTGACCTGACTTTGCATTTTTAACTGCATTTGCCACGTCAGGAGTTACAGTACCCACTTTCGGGTTTGGCATTAAGCCACGCGGACCAAGAATCGTACCCAATTTACCTACAACGCGCATAGCGTCAGGCGCAGCGATCACAACATCAAAGTTCAGATCACCACCTTGGATGCTCTCAGCAAGGTCATCAAAACCAACAATATCAGCACCAGCTGCTTTAGCTGCTTCTGCTTGTGCACCTTGAGCAAAAACTGCAACACGTACAGTTTTACCAGTACCTGCAGGAAGCGTAGTCGCACCACGAACAACCTGGTCAGATTTACGTGGATCTACACCAAGGTTTACTGCGATATCCAAAGATTCTTTGAATTTCGCTGCTGGAAGGCTGCTTAGAACCTGTACTGCTTCTTCTAAAGTGTAAACTTTGTTTGCTTCAATAGCAGCAGCAATGGCTTTTTGACGTTTAGTTAACTTTGCCATGTCTTATAGCTCCACTTCCAAGCCCATAGAACGCGCAGAACCAGCAATGGTACGTACACGTGCGTCTAAATCAGCACCAGTTAGATCTGGTTCTTTAGTAGTCGCAATTTCTTCTAATTGAGCACGAGTCAACTTACCCACTTTAGTTTTGTTAGGTATAGCTGAACCTTTTTGGATACCAGCAGCTTTCTTAAGAAGAATTGCTGCAGGTGGAGTTTTCATGATAAAAGTGAACGACTTGTCGTTGTACACAGTGATCACGACAGGAATTGGCAGACCTGGTTCAACTTTTTGTGTAGCAGCATTGAATTCTTTACAGAATGCCATGATGTTTACACCACGTTGACCTAATGCAGGACCAATCGGTGGAGATGGATTCGCTTTACCAGCTGGAACTTGCAGCTTGATATAGCCGTCAATCTTCTTAGCCATTATTAAATACCTCTGGGTACAAACGCCGTCAGGCTCCCCGATTTATTCATGTAACAGTAATCGTTACCATAACAATGCCCGACGAATCGGGCGTTTTAACACCAACCTAGCTTAAACTGATTTTTCGACTTGGCGAAACTCGAGTTCAACCTGTGTAGGTCGGTTAAATACATTGATGGTCAGCGTTAAACGTGACTTATCGTATTGAACTTCTTCCACCACGCCTTTAAAGTCGGTGAATGGACCGTCAACTACGAGTAATTCTTCACCTGGCTCGAACATTGTCTTAGGACGAGGTGCTTCACCAGTATTGCGAACACGTGCAAGAATCGCATCTGCTTCACGCTGAGTGATGGGTGCAGGTTTTTCAGGCGTACCACCGATAAAACCAAGCACTTTTGGACATTCTTTTACAATATGCCAAGTATCATCATTCATTTCCATTTCGACTAACACATAGCCTGGAAAGAATTTACGTTCAGATTTACGTTTTTTGCCATCCTTCATCTCTACCACTTCTTCGGTAGGGACCAGGACTTCACCAAAGCTGTCGGCAACAGCGCTACGCTGGATTCGATCATTAAGCGAACGCATCACTTGTTTTTCATAGCCCGAATAGGCATGAATAATGTACCAACGTTTCATAGCTCTTTACCCGATAATTAGCTTAATCAACCAACCCAATCCGTAGTCAAAACACCACAGTACCACTGATGCAATGATAACAACCACAAGAACCTGCCAAGATGTGGTCACGGTTTCTTGCTTGGTTGGCCAAGTGACTCGGCGCAGCTCAACTCGCGCGTCTTTCAACAAACGAATAAAGGCTTTGCCTTGATGGGTGGCGTATAATAAACCTAAAGCCACTACGATACAAGCCAAAATTACCCCAACGCGCACCCAAATATCATTTGCAGGTGCCCAATACGCTGGCAGATGCTGGTTCACCAAAGTCGCACTGATTAATAAGGCTAAAGCAATAAGCCATAGCACAACATCTAGCACAGACCCGGAACGGACAACTTCAGCAGGATTATTTCTTTGAGGAATTGGCGCGTCGCTCAATGCGTCACGCGATTTATCATTCGACATTTTTGTACTCGTCGTAGGATTCGCGACTTATTATATGACAATTCAGCCAGCATCAAGCTTTTTTATTCAGAAAAAGTGGCAGGCCAGGAGGGACTCGAACCCCCAACATTCGGTTTTGGAGACCGACGCTCTACCAATTGAACTACTGGCCTGTAAGACAAGCCGAAAATCAGGGTTCACGGCTTGAAGATTCAACTATTATATATTATGCAGTTACTTTCGCAACAACACCAGCACCTACTGTACGACCACCTTCACGAATCGCAAAACGCAAACCAGCGTCCATCGCGATCGGGTGGATCAGCTCAACTGACATCTCAACGTTGTCACCTGGCATAACCATTTCAACGCCTTCTTTCAGCTGGATCGCACCAGTTACGTCAGTTGTACGGAAGTAGAACTGTGGACGGTAACCATTCAGGAATGGAGTGTGACGACCACCTTCTTCTTTAGAAAGTACATATACTTCTGCATCGAATTTAGTGTGCGGCTTGATTGTACCTGGTTTAGCCAGTACCTGACCACGCTGAACGTCTTCACGTTTAGTACCACGTAGCAGAACACCACAGTTCTCGCCTGCACGACCTTCGTCAAGCAGCTTACGGAACATTTCCACACCCGTTACAGTCGTTTTAACTGTATCTTTGATACCAACGATTTCAACTTCTTCGCCGACTTTAACAATACCAGACTCAACACGGCCCGTAACTACTGTACCACGACCTGAAATTGAGAATACGTCTTCGATTGGCATCAGGAATGCTTTGTCGATTGCACGTTCTGGTTCTGGAATGTAAGTGTCAAGCGCTTCAACCAAAGCAAGAACTGCAGACTCGCCATACTGACCGTCGTTGCCGTTCAGTGCTTGAAGAGCTGAACCACGGATGATTGGAGTGTCATCACCTGGGAAGTCATAAGTAGACAGAAGTTCACGAACTTCCATTTCTACTAGTTCAAGTAACTCTTCGTCATCAACAAGGTCACATTTGTTCAGGAACACGATGATGTAAGGTACACCAACCTGACGAGAAAGCAGGATGTGTTCACGAGTCTGTGGCATTGGGCCATCAGTTGCTGCACATACAAGGATCGCGCCGTCCATCTGAGCAGCACCAGTGATCATGTTTTTAACATAGTCAGCGTGGCCCGGGCAGTCTACGTGAGCGTAGTGACGAGTTGGAGAGTCATATTCTACGTGTGAAGTATTAATGGTAATACCACGCGCTTTTTCTTCTGGTGCAGAGTCAATTGCTGCGTAATCTTTCGCTTCACCGCCGTAAGTTTTTGCACAGATTGTTGCAATCGCAGCGGTTAAAGTTGTTTTACCATGGTCAACGTGACCGATTGTGCCCACGTTTACGTGTGGCTTATTACGTTCAAACTTGGCTTTAGCCATGATGATCTTCCTCGTTTACGTCGAAACCAGCTTAAGAAAACAGCCCTGAGATAACTCAGCTCATCGACCCATCGTCTAAAAACAGACACCCAATACTTGAAAAGCAGACTTAAAAGCCTGCTTTTTAAAAAACTTTGTAGAAAAATCTACTAAACTGTATCTGGAGCTCTTATCCAGATTTGAACTGGAGACCTCTCCCTTACCAAGGGAGTGCTCTACCACTGAGCTATAAGAGCGAAATTTAGCTTTAAATGGAGCGGGAGACGAGGTTCGAACTCGCGACATGCAGCTTGGAAGGCTACCGCTCTACCAACTGAGCTACTCCCGCATTGTTGGTAATTGACCACTACATTTAAAGTAAAAGTTGGTGGTGGGAGAAGGATTCGAACCTTCGAAGCTTACGCGGCAGAGTTACAGTCTGCTCCCTTTGACCGCTCGGGAATCCCACCAATCGCACTTATTTCAGTGCTTTCCTCTACAAACTTACACACTTTAGATGGTGCCGGCACACGGATTCGAACTGTGGACCTACTGATTACAAGTCAGTTGCTCTACCAACTGAGCTATGCCGGCGCTTCTTAGTGTTTCGTACGTTTCGTATCGGAACGGTGTGCAGTTTAGCAAAACTTCGCAGGCATGCAACAGTTTTTTTTAAAAAAACTCTCAAAAACTCATAAAATCAATCCGTTTGATGATAATTCAACCGCTTTGATCACTGCGCGAGCTTTTATTTGAGTTTCATTCCATTCAGATTCAGGATTCGAGTCAGCGACCAGCCCCGCTCCAGCCTGTACATAAACCTTATTTTCACGAATCACACAAGTTCGAATGGCAATCGACATATCCATTTCACCATGCCATCCCAAATAACCTACAGCCCCACCGAAAATCCCACGTTTAACTGGCTCGACTTCATCAATAATTTGCATTGCACGAATTTTAGGGGCGCCAGAAAGTGTTCCAGCCGGAAAAGTAGCTTTAAATACATCTAGTGCATCAATACCTTCACTTACTTCACCTTGCACATTTGAAACAATATGCATGACGTGTGAATAGCGTTCAATAACCATGCGGTCCGTCACCTGTACCTTACCAATTTGTGAGACTCGACCGATATCGTTACGCCCCAGATCAATCAGCATTAAATGTTCGGCAATCTCTTTTTCATCAGATAAAAGGTCCTGTTCAAGCGCCAAGTCCTCTTCCTTGGTTTTACCACGCGGACGGGTTCCTGCAAGTGGCCGTACAGTTGCTATCCCATTTTCCAGACGAGAAAGAATTTCAGGCGATGAACCTACAATATGAAATGGCTTGCCATCAGTTAAAGTTTGACCTTGTACTAAAAATAAATAAGGTGATGGATTAAGGTGACGTAGTGCACGATAGACCTGCAATGCCTCTCCATCAAACTCAGATACCATACGATGACCTGGCACTACCTGCATTACATCACCAGCCCGGATATACTCCTTAACTGTCTCAATCGACTCAAGGAATCTATCTTTCCCGGTAAGAGACTCAAAATGTGGTGGGGTGTGTGGATAAGCCTGCAAGCTGATTGGTGTATTCAGTGTCTGTTCCAGATGATCGAGTTGTAACTGCGCGCGCTGATAGGCTTCAGGATCATTGATATCTGCATGCACAATCAGAAACAGCGTATCTTTAAGATTGTCAAAAATAATGACTGTTTTTGACAGCATCATCCATATATCTGGCAAGCCCACTGGATCTGCTTGCGGCATATTATTGAGCTTGGGTTCAATATAGCGCACTGCATCATAGCCAAAATAACCGACCAGCCCTCCTGTAAAACCGGGCAATCCGGGTAACAACTGCGCATCAGGTACTTTAAACTGAGCCTGGAAGTCTCGAATAAACTGGAACGGGTCATCACACAGCTGGGTGGTAAGCTGGCCATCAGCAGCTTTTACAGTGAGTTCTCCCTCATTACAAGAAAATACTACAGATTCACCCAAGCCAATCATTGAATATCTGGCCCAGTTTTCACCCCCCTCAACCGATTCAAACAGATAAGCTTGACTATGGTGTTTTAAACGCGCAAATACGGACAGTGGAGTTTCGGTATCTGCCAGGCGCTGACGGTAAACAGGGATCAGGTTATAGCCGGCATGTTTAAGTGATTCAAACTGGTTTAGGGTGGTCATACAGGGACTCTTGATTGTTTTTCGTTAAGTTAGGCATCAGGCTTTAAAGCTATGTTATGTCGCCATCGAAAAACCATACTGTTGTCCATTGTTGTATCCTTCACTTTCTAAACTTTTTCAATGATCAATTAATTCTCTTAAATCATCTACGACCTGCTGTGGAGCCGAGTCATGAATATCTTCACCATGATTATAACCATAGCTTACGACAATACAATCAACCCCTGCACGGCGTGCTGCCTCAATATCATTGCTTGAATCACCAATTAATAGTGTCTGTTTCGTATTACTCTTGAGAACATCCATACAGTGCAGTAGAGGTAGAGGATGCGGTTTTTTATGTTCCAAGCTATCACCACCGACCACCAGTTTAAAATACTGGTCCAGCCTTAATTCATAGAGTAAGGCTTCAGCCAGTTTTTGTGGTTTATTGGTCACACAAGCCAAAGTAATATTTTGCCGGACGGCATAGTTAAGAAAATCAATTACCCCAGGAAATGGCTTACTGTCCACACAAATACCAGCAGCGTATACTTCTAAAAATTCTGCGTAGAGCTGCTGATGCTGACTCGGTTCAACTTCACCCAGAAGATTAAGTAATACATCTTCACATAGTTTAGATGCACCTTTACCTACCCATTGCCGAATCTGTTGTTCTGTAACCATCGGGAGTTGCAGGGTATTTAAGCTGATATTCATCGCTCTAAACAGATCAGTGGCTGAATCTACCAGCGTTCCATCCAGATCAAACAGGATTAAATTGCGTGTTGTAAGTTGAGCAACTGTCATATTTTTTATCCAGATAAAAAGGCATGCGAGCATGCCCATGAATGTGACTATATAATTATTTAAAGAATACCCATGCAATTACTGCCAGAATAATCAGCACGATCACTGTCATTAAGCCTACTGATGCATTTTTCTGTTGCTCTTTTTCTTCAGCAACACGTGATACAGGCTGTTCCAGTGGCACGGACTGAGGTTCCGGCTGCACTTTAGGCTGGACAGTTTCAGGAATTGGCGCGGGCTTAGGAATATCTACTCGCTGCGGCATCCCTTCACGGCTAACCGGAACTTCTGCACGTTCAGTCAGGCTTGGCATACCTTGCTCGTTCATCTGCTCTGCAGCAGTTTTTTCAACCACAACTGACTCGGTAGACTCAACCACTGGCTCCATTTCAACTTCTGGCTCATCATCCTGCACTGCATCTGCTACAGGTGCCAAAATTGAGAACTTAAGGCTGGCAAATTGCAGAATGTCACCATCTTTTAGCAAGGTTTCATGGTCAATCTTGACATTATTAACAAAAGTACCATTGGATGAATTAAGGTCTTGTACCCAAAGTCCCTGATCTTTTAACAGCAGGGCAGCATGACGGCGGGAGATTTCCGCAGACTGTAACAATACATCAGCGTCCTGATGCCGGCCCACCAGCATGTCATGGGTAATACTGATTTCCTGCCCCGTAATATCACCTGTAATTGCTTGTAATTTCCAAGTCATAAACTCATCTCTTGTGGTTTTTTTATATCATAACATGCCTTATTTCATGTTCCGTGCCTTGTCTGTTAAGAAGCCGGACGCAGAGTAGTTGTAGTTACTGTATTTTTAGTACGTTCTACCTCCGGTTGAGGCAAAGCTACACTACGTTGTCCAATACCAGGTTCAATTGCTACAGGAGTCGTCGTTACCACAGGAGTAACACCCCCTGAAGAAAGCTGCTTGTACACATTAGGTTTATCAGAGGTAGCAGGAACCGGCAAACGTTGCTGATAGACATCCTCTACATTTTCAGGCAATTTGGCGAAATTCCCGTCTTTATCCATAGCCAGCTGTAAGCTATAAAGCTGATCATAACGGCGTTGCGTTAATCGGCGTACATCATTAGCATCGCCGACAATGGTCGGATGGATAAATACCAGCAGGTTTCGCTTTTCATTACTGTTGCTGTCAGACCGGAACAGGCGGCCTATGCCCGGGATAGCCCCCAAACCTGGTACAGCCTGTCGACTGTAAATAGAATTATCTGAGATTAGTCCACCGAGTACGACTGTTTGACCATGTTCAGCCAAGACTGCTGTTTTAATTGCACGTTTACTGGTAACCAAGTCTGTAGCTTGTCCTTTATTAGGCTGTACATTTGATACTTCCTGCTCCACCTCCAGCCGGACAGTACCATTTTCACCAATATGTGGAATAACTTTTAGAGTCACACCAACATCTTTACGTTCCACAGTTGTATAAGGATTTACACCATTTGCATTTGTTGTCACTGAACCGGTAACAAATGGGACATTCTGGCCGACAACGATATAAGCCTCTTCATTATCCATGGTAACAATAGAGGGTGTGGACAACAGATTAGACTTGGTATTGTCCTTTAAGGCCTGAATTAGGGCGCCATACAAACGTCGTGAGCCATCAGCACCTTCACGATAGTCACCTAAAAGAAGTGATGAACCTCTTAAATTACTGGCTGCATTAGCAAGTGCTGAACCACCAGCCAGATAACCAGCAGCAAGACTGGCGAGACTGCTTCCTACATTTGTAAAATTAACCAAGCCAATTCCACTGCTGATATCACCGAGTGCCCACTGCACTCCAAGCTGATCTGCATCATCACCAGCAACTTCAATAATTGCAGCTTCAATCAGAACCTGCTGGCGACGTATATCCAATTGCTGAATTGCTGATTCAATTTCACGCATCAGCTGGGGATCAGCCTTAACTACCAGAGCATTCTGGTTAGTATCCGCAATAATGCTAACCCCATTGGCATTAAAACTACTGATCGGATTTTGCCCGGAATTAGTGTTAGCGTTGAGGTTAATACCCGGTGTAGAAATTCCAGAGCCAGTGCCGCCCTGATTATTAGTGCCAGTATTATTAGTCAGGTTATTAATAGAATTACTGGAACCAGAATTATTTGAATTATTGTTGCTATTTACTGCCTGCCCGGTCACCAGTCCTTGCAGGATCTCGGACAGGTTCTGGGCACTGGCATATTTCAAGCGGAATACTTTAAGTCCCCCCAGACGGTCTGCTGAGGGTACATCCAGCATCTCAATCATATGCCGGATACGTTTACGTGTCGCCGGATCGCCTTTAATCAAAATACGGTTAGTCCGGTTATCTGCCATAATTCTTACCCGTGCCCCACTAAAATCTTTAGCAGCGCCCGTTGAACTCATGGACTCCAACAGTCCAATCACTTCTTCTGCCTGGCTCGACTGCAAGCTAATTGCTTCAATATCATTTTGCCCGGTACCATCGAGATTGCGGACAATTGTTTCTAATTGCGCAATATTACTGGCACGATCAGAGACAATGAGAGCATTTGTTCCTGCCACTGCAGCAAGATGTGCAAACTGTGGCATTAATGGACGTAAAGCTGGTATCAGGTCATTAGGATTCGTGTTTTCCAGCCAGATTACCCGGGTGACCACCTGATCACCACGTGCATTACGTCGTGCATCATAAGGAACACCTGAGCTTTTTATATTACTATCTGGAACCAGTTTAATAGTATTCCCTGATGGAATTGCCACTACACCGTTGACATTTAATACACCCAGGAACAGATCATAAACTTCATTTTTATTGAGTGGCTTATTAGAGATGACCGTCACATTTCCGCGGACCCGTGGATCAACTGCAAAATTTTTCCCTGTGATATCGGCAACTTCATTGATAAAAGCAGTCAGGTCTGCATCACGCAGATTAATTTTCCAGGTTTGTGCATAGGCTGCAGTGCTTATAGCAGCGATGACTGGTGCTGCAGCCACTAAAGCCCAAAGTGGACGATGATGTTGTAATAAAGCCATAGCCTGTTATTTTTCCTAACACTACTGTGAGGTATCCCCACTTAAAAACTTTGTTGGATGGTCATCACCTGATCACCACGTTTTATTTCTATTCTGACTTGCCCTTCACGTCTGGCTTGTTCAAGTAACTGAATATCACTTTGTCCCTGGCCGACAGGCTGACCGTTTACAGACATAATCCGGTCACCTGGGCGTAAACCCAGCTTACTGCGCAATGCGGCCGGTGTACGGCTGGTGACCTCATAACCGTTACCGGTCGAGCTTACACCCATTTCCTGCAAATATTGTTCACGGTCTTCCTGAATTTTTTGTATCGCCTGTCCTAAAGCAGATTGAGAAGAATTTGCAGGTGATGGCGAAGGAGCTGCCGAAGTGGCAGAGTCAGCGGGTGGCACAATCGGCTGGTTCAGGCCATTTTCAATTCCTTTAAACTGAACTTCACGAGATGTACCATTGGGTTGACGCAATATCACCCGGTCCCAGTAAACCTCTGCCAATTGAAATGAAGAATTAGCAATGGTTTCTCCAACCCGATAACGCTCTGCAATCTGGTCTACTTTAATTACAGCTGAGGAATAACGGTTTGGATAACCAATGACCACACCCTGCAACTCTATATTTAAACTTTCAGCAGATGTATTCGCCGCAGCACTTTGACCTGGTTCGTAAAACAGGGAAAATGAAGAAATATTTGGAACTTGTGGCTGCTGCGAACCCAGCATGACGCGCTCAAACTGTATGCCTTGTGGCGGTGCTACCACCCACCAGAACAACGCTGCCAGCTTCCAGCAAAAGATCAGAATTAATAATGCCAGCACAAACGGTCCAGCCCGGTCCAGTTTAGACCAGGAAATATCCTGGAGTTTATTCAGATAGGTTTTCATCACCAGTTGCCCCGTAATAGAGGCTGACGGGAGCTAATCACATAGGTATCGAGTCCAGCTTTACCGTCATAAGAAAGGACATTCAAGAGTAGACGCTGGGTTAGTTGCACATCCAGCATCATGTCCGGATCAAGAACCAGATTTGCCATTTTCTGTCCACGCTGATCTTGTATATTAAAGATAAGCTTTCCACCGTCGTCTTGAATCTCTCCTTTTAAAGAGGGTATATTCATTCGGTCCTGCCGTGAGCCCAAGCTATACAGGAGTTGTCCGCCTGCCCATTGCAGCTGGCCAGTTGCATTGCTAAAGCCATCATTTTTCTGATAACGTAAATTAATATTTTGAAGCTGAATACTATTGGCTGGCCATTGCCAGTCTACTAAGGTCTTTAAGGTTTCTGGCGCTATTTGGCCCTTCATCTCTTGAATAATTATTTTTTTACCTAAACCATAGGCCACTGTACCATTTAGCTTTGTATTGGCACTATGAATTTCCAGGTCTGCTCCCAAGCGTAATAGCAATAAGTCGAGAGGCCTGGTTTTCCAGCTGACTGATCCACGCAATTTATCTTTATGCCAGTCTGCCTGGCCCTGCCAGATATTACCGCTGACATTTTGCAAGGTTTGATTATCTTTTGAAAATTTTGAAATAATCCAGGCAGCAGGTATCTGTAACACTACAAATAATAAAAATGCCAGGACTGCAAATATCCACCACGTTAATTGCTTCGTTCTTTTATTCATTCAGCAATAACCAACATTTAATTTTTTTCCTATAACTATATTTCTCCCCTGCGTCCCATTATGCATAATTTTTCTACCTCGCCAATTCACTGCTATAAAAAAACCAAGCATTCATGCTTGGCTTTTTTAACATTCTAAGGCAGTCGAATGACAGTTCGATGAAACTTAGATCAGAAAATCTTCAAGTTTTGCACCTTTTTCAAGAGCTGCTACTAACCAGCGTGGCTGCTTACCACGTCCTGTCCAAGTTTCTTCAGGATTTTCAGTATTACGATAACGTGGCTCTACTGATTTACGTGTTGTTTTCTTGCGCTTTTGCGCTCCAAATTCTAGCAACTGTTCAATAGTCAGACCCACATTTTCAGCAATTTCTAAAACCTGTTCATAAGCTTCATCTACTGCTTGATCTTTTTTGCTGGCGATTAATGCTTCGGCTTCAAGCTGTAATCTTTTGAGATCTTCTACCGAAAGTTCACTAATATCTGGCTTCATTAATATTGGCTCCGCAACACAGGTTAATCATATTTATTTGAATTAATATTCAAACTCATATTATGTATTTTAAATACAATTATCAAGACTATTTAATTAAATTAATAACAATAACTCAACATAGCCAAATTAATATGAAATAGGAGGTTTTATTTAATAAAACTAATCATCGGTTATTTAAATCATGCTTAACAGTTTTTTCAATCTTAATGATTTTTTCTCTTATTATTTCAGGAATGAGTGTCTTTTGCATATTCTCTTTATCTACGCAAACAATTACTGCTTCTCCTAAAGCGACATTTTGTTGTTGGGCACTACTCCATATCAGGTAATTCATGCGAAAGGCACTATTCCTAATCTCTTCAACCCTGACGCCAATTTTCAACTGATCTGGATAAAATACCGGTTTAAGGTATTTACACTGGCTTGAAGCCACAACAGTATTAATATCAAGCTTGAATATATTCAAGCTATCAAGATAACAAATACGGGCACTTTCTATATAACGGTAATAAATTACATTATTGACATGCCCAAATGCATCCATATCTCCCCAAGCAACATTCTGTTCATAAATTACTGGGTAATCTGTTAACTTGGTCATATTAATTCCTTAAATCTTTAACTGCATAAAATTAGCGTCATTTTCAAAAATCAGATTTAATTGCTGAATTAAATCCTCATTTCCTTTAAATACTGTTTTGATCCTTAAATAAATCATCAATATATTATCTGGATAGAGTTCAAGTAACTGCTCTGCCTCCAATGCACGGTCAGTTGCTTGATATATGTGCCATTTTGCAAAACTTAATATAGGGATACTTGGGTACTTGTTTTCTAAAAATAAAATACGCTGCTCGACATATTCATAGTCAGGTTGCTGCTTAAGTAATTGTTGCTGAAACCATAAATAGAAAACATCTTGATCAAAATTATCAGCCAGCAGTAAATTGGCTAGTGATTCATGCTGCTGACTCATTTCAGGCATACGTGCCAGTAACTTAAGCCATAGAATCTGAATATCAGGTGTACGGTTCTGTATCTGACCTGCCATGTCCAAATAACGTTGCTGCAATGCTTGCAGATCATCAAGAGTTGCTTGGTCAAACTGGCCCAGCAGTTGCTGTAGCCACTGTTCTTTATAGTCGTGACTTAAGTGACCATATTTTCTGGAGCGCAAGTAGAGCCATGGATACTGAACTGCGAATTCCCCCCAGAGCTCATTAATCCTGTATTGATAGGCACTTTCCACTTGTTGTAACCAGGGAGACAAAGCATGTTGACTCAGAAATTCAAGATGAGTTAATGCCTGTTCAGGATCTTGCTGATGCAAAAAGATTTCAATCCGTTGTAGCTCTGCCAGTTCAAATGCATGGGGAGATGCCTGATTCAAGCTTTTCAATGCAAGGTCTGTCTCGGCATTACCTAAGAATAAGCGTGATTCAATCACTCCTCTTAATAGACCTGATTGAGAAAAGACCCGTTGAATAAATAACTGCTGATCCTGTTCCGCTTGTAACAGCCAAATCACTCCCAACTGCTCGTAAGGATGTAAGGTTTTGAAGTCAAGTACAGTTTCTGTTTTACGCTGTTCCCGAGCCAGATAACGTTTTAGTTGTAGCCAGACCAGCTGGATAATCAAACCGAATATTGCCAGTAAAGCTAGCCATATCCATAAATTGGTCTGCATTTGCCAGTTGCGCCATTGCACATAAACATAACCAGCACCGTAGCCATAACTTAGTACACTTAATAAGGCCAAAACCAGTAAGCTAACCAGTGTATAAGCAAGAAAAATCTGTTTCATACTGCCCCCTTAACCCAGTAATGTCATAGCACCAAGTTTCGGATTTGGTATGACTGGCAGATACTTCATATTCATTAAACGTTTTTTTAACTGCTGGCTGTCATAGTCGGGTAGCTGATTCAGCTGTTTAATTACATCATCCAGGCCCTGCTGGTATTCTGCATATTGCCCCTGCATAAGTGACTGTCTTACCAGTAACAGCCTTAGCTGTACCTCTTTGAGAACCAGTTGCCGATTCATCAATATAGCTCCTGGACGCTGAACTGGTTCAATCTGCAACCAGCGCTGCCAGAAATGTTGCGGCTGAATCTTGGCAGGACTTAAATTATTTTGCTGTATGGCCTGCTTCAGTAACTGGTCAGTTTCTAACAACAGTGCATCTAAAGATTCTTGTTGCCGAGTTTTAGCCTGCACGAACTGTTGAATCGCTAACTGATCTGTATGAATCACCTGATGTAGACTTTGTTTGAGTTCAGGTGCCAGTACATAGCCATGTAAATCACGATCCAGTTCTGATAATTTTTCCAGCGCATACACATACTGCTGCTGCCGGACAGCAAACTGAACCAGCTCTAAACGTTCACCAATTAATGCGACCGGGCTAAATTCTGCTAAAACGTCTGGACTTGACTGCTGCTGGGGAGACTGAGAGGGATTAGTGGAGGTAGTCACTGCTATCTGGCTAATCTGGCGCTGCAGAGCTACTACCTGGTCGTTGAGGCTTGCATTGAGCTGCTCAGTTCGATGCAAACTAACTTCTACTTCCGGTAATTGGCGGGAAACCTGAAACAGGTCATAACTAATTTTTGCCAACCAAGCCAACGCCAGAATGATTATACAGAATAAAAACTTTCTCATAATTTCCCTTGCAACTCTGCAATATACTGGAGTATGACCTCAGGTTTTAAATATTCTATTTTTGAAACCTGAAATTTGGCCTGATGCTGGATTTTATAACCGTGTATCAACTGATATAAACGCTCTCCCAGCACCAGATAATGACATAGCTGCAAAACAGACTGCTGATTCTGGCATAAATCCAGCCAGTTAGACCAGCTGGCTTCACTAGTAATAGGGACCAGCACCTGATTTCCGTATTGTATAATCTGTGCTGCAACTTTAGAAAAATCATGAATGCTTTGTGTCGGGCAGGACCGTTCGTATAAAATAAAGTTTAAAACCTTTATTCCCTGCTGATGCAGATTTTGCATCATAAACTGGCGCCCCCCCTCTCCGCGCCAGAATGCTACACTGTGCAGGTCATTAAATTGTCTGAATACATCAAGCTCAAGCATCCCCTCTGAGGTCTCAAGTTTAGGGACCTGACTGGAAATACTGTAATGCTTCAGGTGTTCAGCTGTAGTTTGGCCTACCGCTATCCATTGTAATTGTCTTAAATCGTTCAGGCTGATGCCACTTTGCTGAAGATACTGCATCCCAATATCTGCTGCTGCAGGACTCACTACCACAATTACCTGACAGAATGGCAGATTCTGATAGAGTTGTTGTAGCTGGAGTGAGTAAGCAGTTGGTGTTAGTTCAAGTAAAGGCAACTCAAGTACTTGATGACCTGCTTGCAGTAAGGCAAGACTTAATGCCTGACTGCGTTCTTGCGGGCGGGTATTAATAAATAGCATAAAACTTACTTATAAAGGGCTTTTAGCAGCTCGCCAGCACCTTGTGACAATAAATTTTCTGCCAATTCAACCCCCAACTGTTCAGCATGTTCCGGCTGTCCTGAAACTTGAGATGAAAGTAATATTAAGCCATCCACACTTCCTACACGGCCTTCAAGCTGGAGCTGGCCATTTTCCAGAGTCGCGTAAGCAGCAATCGGAACCTGACACCCTCCTTCCAAATGACTATTAAATGCTCGCTCTGCCCGTACACATATACTTGTCTGCTCATGCTGAAGTGGAGAAATCAGATCAAGTATGGCCTGATCATCTGTACGGCATTCTAGTCCTAGCGCACCTTGCCCAACAGCGGGCAGACTTAATTCCGGAGACAGGGTATGTTTAATGCGCTCACTCAATCCCAGACGTTTCAAACCAGCACTAGCCAGAATAATCGCATCATATTCACCTGCATCAAGTTTAGACAGACGGGTACCCACGTTACCACGTAAATCGAGAATATTCAGATCTGGACGGGCTTTCAAAATCTGGGTTTTACGGCGTAAACTTGACGTCCCGACTGTTGCCCCCTTTGGTAACTGCTCAAAGCCTTCAAAACGATTTGAAACAAAAGCATCACATGGATCTTCACGTTCACAGATCACAGGTAACGATAACCCTGTTGGCAAATGCATAGGCACATCTTTCATCGAGTGCACTGCCAAATCAGCACGTCCATCCAGCAAGGCAGCTTCAAGTTCTTTTACAAACAGGCCCTTACCCCCAATTTTTGCCAGAGGAGTATCAAGAATCTTATCGCCCTGGGTTACAAACGTGACCAGTTCTACCGTCAAGCCAGGGTGAAGTTCCTGCAAACGGGCACGAATATGTTCAGCTTGCCAGAGCGCTAGAGGGCTTTTACGGGTTGCAATTTTTAAGGTCATCATCATAATTCAGGCGTTAAAAAGTCCCTTTAAACTTAACGTGATCCCCTAAAAATGCAAGTAAATTATCGTCCAAAGCCGATAAAACCGTCCTATTTTAGTTCTTTAAAGCTTTTGTATCCGCTCACGCAGACCAGGTAAATGGCGACGGCTTACGGCCAGCCGCTCGTCAAGTTCACGGCAGCGTACCTGATACTGTCCGGAAGTCACAACCTCAAGCCCATCCAGATAGTCAACAGATACCAGTGCATTACGATGGATCCGGATAAACTTCTCCGAAAATTCCTGTTCAAGTTCTTTTAAGGTCTCATCAATCAAAATGCTGCCATGTTTATGACGTACTGTGACATATTTCTGGTCAGCTAAAAAATAGTAAATATTCTCCACAGGCACCAGCTCAACACCCCGATAACTTTTTGCAGTAATTTGCTGACGCTGTAATTTTGCCGTATCTATATCTTTCTGCTTCAGGCCCGACATTTGTGCCTGGTTCAAACGGGTCAGCCTGTCCAGAACCTGCTGCAGCTCACTGACCTCTATGGGCTTGAGCAGATAACCTTCCGCACTTGATTTAAAAGCTTCCAATGCATGATCTTCATAAGCCGTACAAAAGACAATCGCCGGCATAAGGTCCAGCTGGTTTAGCTGTTCAGCACATTGCAAACCATCCATTTCCGGCATTTGAATATCAAGCAATACAACATCAGGCTGATACTGCTGGACCAGTTCAATCGTATGCTGACCACTTGATGTTGTAGCGACTACATGATGCCCGAGCTGGGTAACCAGACGAGATAAGCGTTCGACGGCCAATGGCTCATCATCACAAATCAGGATATCCATTTCTTCTCCTTGTCTAGATCAACTTCATTTAATTTATATATGTTGATCTGGACTCTGGTTTTATTCTTTTATTTATAATGGTACTGCACGATAGTGGTATAAATCCCCTCACCGGCAAAATTTTGAAACTGTACAGACTGTCCAAAATAGGCCTGTAACCGCTCCCGTACACTTTCTATAGCAATACCATGACCTTTACGTAATGTTATTTTATCTAAAGAGTAAGGATTGGTAATGACTATAGTAACTTGATTTTGAAGTATTTCAACCAGTATACCGATGGCACCTTGAGTATAGACACTTTCAACTCCATGGAAAATACTATTTTCAATCAGAGGCTGTAAGGTCAGAAGTGGAATATAAACCTGATTTAAAGAGTGAGTATTTTCTATTTTCCACTCTACCTGGAGCCGTTCACCCAGACGCATCTGCTCAATTGAAAGGTAATGCCGGCACAAGTCAATTTCCTGCTGTAAGCTGACCAGCTTGAGGTCTTGCAGGCTGGCACGAAAAAGTTTGGACAAGCTGATCAGCATTGTTTCAGCCTTGTCAGGGTCTGTACTGATGAGACTTACTACACTATTTATACTATTAAATAAAAAATGCGGATGAATACGTGCCTGCATGGCCTGTATACGGGCGTTTAATCCACTACTTTGCTGTCTGAACCATTGCTCCCGCATATACAGATAACGTAGAAAGATAACTCCCATCAATATCCCAAAACTGAGATTTAAACCTATATCTTTAAATGAAATATCGGAATCTATTCCCGTCCAGCTCAAATGACTACCCCAATAGTTCAGCATATTCAGACTGAAGGTAGATACCAGAACAATGCACTGAAGTAGCAGAAAACCGAACAGTAAGGCATAAAAATGGTTGAGCTGTCTGAACTGGTTTTGCCAGGTATCTACCAAAGCAGTAAAACACAATACTACCCATTGAATAAAAAAAATGTACTGTGCCAATTGGTCAAGCTGAAGGTTTTGCCATGTCCCCGCTTTTGCCAGAATAAGGATCAGTGACAACAGCGTACTGACCAGAAATAATTCGATTAGATATTGCCAGCGTCCACGCTTTGTAAAAGAATATAAATTATTCCGGTTATTTATTGATGGTATTGCGGAATTATCACGCTGTGCTTCGGCAAGCGCTGTTGAATTTGCTATACTCTTTTTTATTTTGCTGAGCCGACATGACCACATCTTCTCATTCCTCCAATACGCCTGCCCAGAATCAGACTTCCGGTATGTGGGGCGGCCGTTTTTCCGAAGCTACCGATGCTTTTGTGGCTGAATTTACCGCATCTGTACAATTTGACCAACGTTTTTATAAACAGGATATTGCCGGTTCAATTGCTCATGCGACCATGCTTGCCAAAGTAGGGGTACTGACCGAACAGGAACGTGATGACATTATTGAAGGTCTAACTGCCATTAAAGCAGATATTGAGGCAGGAAATTTTGAGTGGCGCATTGACCTTGAAGATGTACATATGAACATCGAGTCACGCCTGACCCAGCGTATCGGCATTACAGGTAAAAAACTCCATACCGGCCGTAGCCGTAATGACCAGGTCGCAACTGATATCCGTCTTTATGTCCGTGATGAAATTGATGCCATTTTAGATCTGCTGGAAAAATTACAAAAAGGTATTTTGGGTTTGGCAGCTAAAAATACCCAAACCATCATGCCCGGTTTTACCCATCTACAAACCGCACAGCCTGTGACTTTTGGTCATCATTTATTGGCCTGGTTTGAGATGCTGGTTCGTGACTCTGAACGTCTTATTGATTGCCGCAAGCGCGTTAATCGCATGCCATTAGGTTCTGCGGCACTTGCTGGTACAACTTATCCAATTGACCGTGCATATACGGCTGAACTTTTGGGTTTTGAAACAGTTGCTGAAAACTCGTTAGATGCCGTATCGGATCGTGACTTTGCGATTGAATTTAATGCTGCTGCATCTTTAATCATGATGCATTTATCACGCATGTCCGAAGAACTGATTCTATGGACTTCAGCACAGTTCAAATTCGTTAATATCCCGGATCGTTTCTGTACGGGTTCTTCAATCATGCCACAAAAGAAAAATCCCGATGTCCCTGAACTGGTACGTGGTAAAACCGGTCGTGTCTATGGTGACCTGATGAGCCTGTTGACCCTAATGAAAGGCCAACCATTAGCATACAACAAGGATAATCAGGAAGATAAAGAGCCATTATTTGATGCAATTGATACCGTACGTGGTTCATTGATGGCATTTGCTGACATGATTCCAGCTCTGGTACCCAATATCGATATCATGCGTGAAGCAGCCCTTCGCGGTTTTTCTACTGCAACAGACCTTGCGGACTACTTGGTAAAAAATGGAGTCGCTTTTCGCGATGCACATGAAATCGTAGGTAAAGCAGTGGCTCTGGGCGTTCAGGAAGGTAAAGATCTCTCTGAACTTAGCCTTGAACAGCTTCAACAGTTCTCTGACCTGATTCAGGCAGATGTATTTGAAAAAGCACTAACTCTGGAAGCTTCAGTAAATGCGCGTAACCATATTGGCGGTACGGCCCCGGCTCAAGTAGAAGCAGCTATTGATCGTGCGCATGCGCGTTTAGAAAAGCTTTATGCTTAAACGCTATATCTTAACTTTGGAGTATTGATATGTCTCGACAGGTGTTTTGCCGTAAATATCAAAAAGAAATGGAAGGGTTAGAATTTGCGCCCTTCCCCGGCGCTAGAGGTCAGGAACTATTTGACACGGTTTCTAAACAGGCTTGGCAGGAATGGTTACAGCACCAGACCACCCTCATTAATGAAAAGCGTTTGAATGTATTTGAACCCGACGCAAAAAAATTTCTTGAAGAGCAACGTGAAAAATTTTTCAGTAATGATGCAAGTGTAGAAAAAGCTGAGGGCTGGAAACCAGAAAATTAATCTTTGTTTTGACCCACTTTAGAGTGGGTCAAGATATTGTTGTTCAATTTATACTTTTAATAAATAAAGACAAAGCTTATTTTTAAAGCAATTAATTACACTATATTAACTTAATTTACATGCCCTTCACATCAAAACACATGAACTATAATGAGTAATAAACCTGAAATTCTTATACTGATTTTAAGAAAACTTATATAAAGCTCTGATGAATTCTGCATAAGTGAAATTTTGAATGAGCTCCTCTTTCGTTCCCAGATTTCCCCCAAAGTCTGGGACTTTTTTATTCTATATTTAATTTTTTGCTTACTCTTGTATAAGCTTTAGCTTACAGTGATATCAGATTTTTACTTCTACGATATTTACTTAATTCCATTAGACTAAAGTTGTAGCCAAGCAGGAAGCTAGGTGAGCATAGAAAAATAATTAAAAATTGCAATGGGTACAGGATGTGATGATTTTTCCTTACTCTTGACTCAAAGGTCCGGGAAACTTTCCCCGGGCCTTTTCACTTTTTAAAACGTCTGTTTAGCGGCGTTGTACGTGTTCTTCAATTTCATCTAGGCTGGTATGACGTACATCAAGTCCTTTTGCAATATAAATTACTTGTTCCGAAATATTACGGGCATGATCACCAATACGTTCAAGTGAGCGCAATACCCACATCACGTTCAGTACCCGGGAAATATGGCGTGGATCTTCAATCATATAAGTCATTAGGGTACGGGTGGCTGACTGGTATTCACGATCGATATCGGCATCGGCTAAAAGTACTTTAAGCGCCTGCTCAGCATCGACCCGAGCAAAAGCATCCAGTGCATCATGGATCATAACCCGCACCTGATTGCCAATATGCCGGGTTTCCATATAACCCCGTGGCGATCCGCCTTCTTCACATAAGTTTTGGGCAATACGGGCGATTTTTGCGGCTTCGTCTCCAATCCGTTCCAAGTCAGTATTTGCTTTGCTCATCGCGATCACCATACGCAGGTCAATCGCAGCCGGATGACGGCGTGCCAGAATCAGGGTTAACCCTTCATCAATTTCCCGTTCATAACGGTTTACTACGTTATCCTGAAACTGTACGTCGATAGCCATATTGGTATCTGTATCCAGCAAAGCCCGTATTGCATTGGCCACCTGCTGCTCGACCAGACCGCCCATAGTCATAAATTTAGTCGTAACACCTTGCAGTTCTTCATTAAACTGTGAAGAAATATGGTGACTTAATACAGGGTTATTCAAGCTCAAGATAAAGACTCCAGCCAGCTAAAAAGAAAATTCTGATGCATCTTGTATTAAAGCATAGCTATGATGAAACTTTGATGACAGTTCATTTATGAATAGCTGTCAAAACTTTTCAACCAGCCAGCTGTTCATTTCCTGCAAATCCTGTTCATTGAGCTGACCTGCGGCGGCTTTCAAACGCAATATATTAATCAGATGATCATACTGTGCATTTACATAATCCTGCCGGGCAGAAAAAGCATTACGCTGAGCCAGCAATACATCTACTATAGTTTTTAAACCTTCATTATATTGAGCACGTGAAGCGCGTGATACCAGCTCGGATGATTGCATCGCAGCCTTACGGGCCTCTAATTTATTCTGGTCAGTTTGAACCTGCAGGTAGGCCTGTTTGGCATCAGTTGTACTTTTACGGACAGCAGCTTCCAGCTCTGCTTCAGCACGCCGGATATCGACTGTAGCCTTTCGTATATTTTGTTGTGTGCGTCCCCCATTAAAAAGATTCCAGTTCATTTCCACGCCAATCTGGTCAAACTGACCATCACCAGAGATAAGTGTTTCCGGTGACTGTTTGGTATAGCCATAGGTAGCTACTGCTTCAAGCTGCGGATATAAGGCTGCCCGTTCAATCCGGCGTTGGTCATCATTATATTTTTGTTGCAAACGTGCCTGCTGTACTGAAAGATTCTGATTTTGTGCCAAGGTAGTCCATTCTTGCAAATTAGCCGGATAAGGTTGCTGATAGCTAAAATTTTCTTGAAGCACCGCCAGACTTTCCTGATATGGCCCAATTAGTTGTGCAAGCTGTTCCTGCGCCAGAAGCAACTGTACATTACTTGAAATCCGGTTGGCCCGGGCATTTTGGTACTGGGCATTGGCTTCACTGACATCACTACGGGCAACCAGTCCTTCACGTAACTTGGCGTTCATCATTTCCAGCTGCTCTAATAATGCTTTCTCTTCCTGTAAATGAGAGCTGGTCAGTGTCTGCTGACGTAAGACATTAAAATAACTCTCAGCCACATTGAGAATATGGTCCTGCTGGCGCTGGCGTAACTGTACTTCACTCAGCAGTACGGAGGTTTGTACCTGTTTATAACCCTCCCAGGCATCTTTACGGAATAAGGGCTGACGTGCCGTAATCGAAATTTGCTTCGTGGTAGAGGTCGAGGACATTAAGGCATCACCAAAATTTTCAAAACCTGGAATGGTCACACTATTGCTTTGGTCACTTCCCTGATGTTTACGGGTAATATTACCGCTGACACTGACTGTCGGCAAAAAATTAGTACGCGCAATACCCAGATTAAGCTGATCGGCCTGATACTGGTAAAGATTAGCCTGCCAGCTTGGGTCTGACTGTTTGGCACGCTGATAAGCCTCTACCAGATCAAGTGCATAAAGCTGTGAACTTGTAGTTAGAAAAAACAGGCTCAGGAAAATTTTTTTCTTCATTTTTTTAAATGCCCATCTACACCGCAAAAAACCGAACTATCTTTTTCAGGACAGTTTTCAGGTATGCCATATTACTCATGAATAGCCAAGTTTAAGTATGATTTTTATTAAATTTTCCCAGTTCTTGACTTCAGGCAGTTTCAATAGGGTAAGAATATAGTAAAATCCAGCTATCTTGCCTAAATCCATACTACATATTGCTTACAAATAATTTAAACAATACTACAGCTTTTACTGGGTTTTTAAAGATAATCATCATCAACCATATTCTGCTAGTTTGCTCGCTCTTAGTACGCTGTTGTCTTGCTCACGCATCATACAACCTGAGTCAAGTAGTCCCCCGCCTTGGAGGAAAAAACGTATGAAGCCTCTTGCTTATCTTTCTCTCTCCCTGCTGGTGTTAGCTATGGCTGGCTGCCAGAAGCCCGAAATGGAGAAAACAGCCAAGCAAGAAACGCCGCCTCCTACCCGTATTGCTCCACAACAGGATGATACCCGCTGCCTGAACCTGGCAGAACAGATGCAGAAAATTAATTCGGAAAGTACAGTAGAGTCCTTAGATCAAGTCAATGCACAAATTAAAACCTGTTTGCCACAGCTAAAATTTGAACAGCAAAAACAGATTCTCAAAGCCTCGAATGCCATGTATCAGCGCTTTTTGACAGTTAAGCGTACTCCTGAACAGCAGACAGCATTTGAAGACTATGCTTTTAACCAGTCCCCTCATCCGACGTTACAGCAAAGTTATACCGAAAAATTTTCACCGCGTGATCAGTACCTGCTCAAGCATCAGGGCAAAGTATATTATGAGCTATATGATGGTGGAGAAGGCATGTTCAGTTATCGCCGCCAGCCACAATATCTGGCACAGATTTTTGCCCCCTATTTACCGACTGCCGAGCGAATCTTTATTGAAAAACTGGCTAGCCAGAACCAGCAGAGTCCTCTGCGTGATGGCGCACTGACAATTTCTTGGGATGAAATCGCACAGCGTGCACAGTTCTGGGAAAGCTATGTCAAGCAATATCCGAATAGCAGCTTTATAGATGATGCCAGACTGCTGCTTTCACTTTATACCTCATTTCTGTTTAAAGGTATGAATAACACCCCAATCTCTGATACCTATACTGGTGAGCTTTCTATACGGCCAGATGCACTGACTGTGATTCAGCAAGTTGCTAAACAGCGCGACTCGGAACTGGCCGCCCAGTCCAAACGCTTTTTAGAATTTGTAGAGATGTCACCCGCCCAGCGTAATCAGAAAATAAAAGTTCAGCTGACTGCGCCGGAACGTCTTTCAGGACAGGAAAATATTTTGACCTTACGGCAGCTGGAAAAATATGTTCAGTTACGTGACCCGTATGCCAACTCCCCACGTGACCAATATCGTGACTGTTTTAGTGATGCTGTCTGTATAAGTTATTAAGACCAAAGAACTACATTGTTACTTCAAGCATGGCTGTTCATTCTGAAAATCCATGCTAAGATCTTTACATGCTTGACGGAGCGCGAGTAATTACTCGCTGAGATCATGTAATTCCTTTTTTCAGGAATTGATCATGAGTACCGTTGAACCTGATCAGGTTAAGACCTGCGTAGGAATCAAGCCATCTAAAAACTGAAGCTCTTCTTTTATTCTTACAGGATAAATCTGCCACCGTTTTTGGTCGTGCTTGATTCGTTGATATCATTCATAAGGATCATGTACATGAACCAGTTAACGAATCATTCTTCTTTACCTTTATCTAGTCAGCATGAGCAAGAAGCCAAAGAACTGACCCGTATTTTGCCTGCTTCAAGAAAAGTCTATATACAGGGTTCACGTCCCGACATTCAGGTTCCCATGCGTGAAATCAGTCTGACCGACACCCCAACCGGTCTAGGCGGTGAACACAACCCACCAGTTATGGTCTACGATACATCGGGTGTTTATACCGATCCGAGAATCAAGATTGACCTGAAGCAGGGCCTGCCAGATGTACGTAAACGATGGATTGAAGAGCGTGCAGACACCGAAGTCCTGAACCAGCTTTCTTCAGAGTTCGGACAGGCGCGCTTAAAAGATATTACTACTGCCGAAATCCGCTTTGCCCATATCTCACAGCCCCGTCGTGCCAAAGCAGGTAAAAATGTTACCCAGATGCACTATGCAAAACAGGGTATTATTACGCCAGAAATGGAATATATTGCTATTCGTGAAAATCAGCGTCAGTGTCACGGCGTTGACACCCGACAGCATAGTGGCCAGAACTTCGGTGCACAGAATTTACGTGAAATCACGCCAGAGTTCGTGCGTCAGGAGGTAGCAGCAGGCCGGGCCATTATTCCTGCCAATATTAATCATCCAGAAATTGAACCGATGATCATCGGTCGTAACTTTCTGGTCAAAATCAATGCCAATATCGGGAATTCGGCTCTGGGCTCATCAATTGATGAAGAAGTTTCTAAAATGACATGGGCAACCCGCTGGGGTGCCGATACCATTATGGATCTGTCAACTGGTAAAAACATACATGAAACCCGGGAATGGATTATCCGTAACTCCCCGGTACCGATTGGAACTGTTCCAATTTATCAGGCGCTGGAGAAAGTAAATGGAGTAGCCGAAGACCTGACTTGGGAAATTTTTAAAGATACCTTGATTGAACAGGCTGAACAGGGTGTTGATTACTTTACTATTCATGCTGGCGTATTACTGCGATATGTTCCACTGACTGCTCAGCGTCTGACCGGTATTGTATCGCGTGGCGGCTCGATTATGGCACAGTGGTGCCTGGCCCATCATCAGGAAAATTTTCTGTATACCCATTTCGATGAAATTTGTGAAATCATGAAAGCCTATGATGTTTCTTTCAGTCTGGGAGATGGCTTGCGTCCGGGGTGTATTCAGGATGCCAATGATGAAGCGCAGTTTAATGAACTACGAACTCTAGGCGAGCTGACTCAACGTGCCTGGGAGTATGATGTGCAGGTCATGATTGAAGGCCCTGGTCATGTGCCTATGCATATGATCAAGGAAAACATGGATTTGCAGCTTGAAGTATGTAAGGAGGCGCCATTTTATACATTAGGGCCGCTGACTACCGATATTGCTCCGGGATATGACCATATTACCTCGGCTATTGGGGCTGCCATGATTGGCTGGTACGGTACTGCCATGTTGTGTTATGTCACGCCAAAAGAACACTTGGGGCTTCCAAATAAAAAAGATGTAAAAGACGGGATTATCACTTACAAGATTGCAGCGCATGCAGCAGATCTGGCTAAGGGTCATCCCGGAGCCCAAGTGCGTGATAATGCTCTATCCAAAGCCCGCTTTGAATTTCGCTGGGATGACCAGTTTAATCTGAGTCTGGACCCTGATACAGCCCGCAGTATGCATGACGAAACCCTACCCAAAGAGGCACATAAATCAGCTCATTTCTGCTCAATGTGTGGTCCAAAATTCTGCTCAATGAAAATTACCCAGAATGTCCGGGATTATGCTCAGAATCAGGCAAAGAACCAAGAACTCGAAATAGCACAGCAGGTAGAAGAAGGCTTTGAAACGATGAAGGCGGCTTACCATGAGGCAGGCCAGAAGCTTTATCATAAAGTCTAAATTTCTAAAAAAACATTTGAGTAAGTCTTAATCTCAGTTAGGATGAAGTAAACATTTCTTCATCCTGATTGAACGTATGACCATCATTGAACAGGCCAGCTATTCTGCAACCGATGTTAAGATTGAAGCACGTGAACGTGTGTACCAAGGTTTTATACAGATCGAGAAAGTCGCCTTGCGTCATCGCCTGTTTGGCGAGAATACCTACACTCCTGTATTACAGCGCGAGCTGATTCATCGTCCAGAGGCGGCAGGTGTCCTGATTTATAATGATGAACAGCAGAAATTTGCTTTGATTGAGCAGTTCCGTATTGGTGCTGTCGATGACCATGAATCACCATGGCAGCTTGAAGTAATTGCGGGTGTTCTTGATGCAGGTGAATCTGCTGAACAGTGTCTGTACCGTGAGAGTCTTGAAGAATCAGGTTGCGAAATTCACACCCTGCAACATCTTTTTAGCTTTTACCCTTCTGCAGGGGCCTGCTCCGAGTTATTTCACCTATATACAGCCCAAGCAAAGCTCGATCTAAACGGAGGAATCTTTGGTATGCCCGATGAAGGCGAAAATATTCGTCTTCATATTTTGGACTATCAGGACATTGACCCGCTATTTCAGCAGAATCGGTTATGTAATGCCCCAGTCATCATGGCCTTGCAATGGCTTAGGCAGCATGTAGTCACAATAATAAAGAACTGAAGGATAACGATGATAGTCTCTCATTCAATGGAGCATCGAGATACTTGGGTGATCATACAAATCACCGATACGCATCTGATGGGGCAAGCTGAAAAAGAATTTGTACAGATGAACCCCGAACAAAGCTTTCATGCAGTCATACAGCAGATTCTTCTCCAGCATCCCCACATTGATGCGATTATTCATACAGGAGACTTGGCCCAGGAACCCGAACACATCACATACCAGCGTTATCTCAGCTATATGCAGGGTTTAGGAATACCCTTTTTTCAGGTTCCAGGCAATCATGATGATCTTGATTATTTTCCGTTTCAGCAGAGTTATCATGAACCGGGTATTGTCGAGCTTGGAAACTGGTGCTTGTTTTTATTAAATAGTGCAGTGGATGGCCGAGTAGATGGCCACATTAGCCAGACACAGCTTAAGGCACTTGAACAGCAACTTCAGCAACATGCGCATCAGCATGTCTTAATTGCCTGCCATCATCACCCTTTCGAGATGCGATCCCGATGGATCGACCAGCATAAACTCAAGAATACCCCGGAATTGACAGAAATATTGGCTCAGCATAGTAATATACAGGCTGTAATTTGTGGTCATGTACATCAGGACTCCATCCATATCTGGAATAATATCCAGTTTTTATCGACCCCATCTACCTCTGTTCAGTTTAAGCCACTCAGTGACCAGTTTGCGCTAGATGAGCAGGCTCCAGGCTACCGGATACTCAAGCTGCACAGCAGTGGCCAGTTAGATACGCAAGTACATCGCTTAAAAGATTTTCATCACAGAATTGAGACAGAAATTTCAGGCTATTAACTTTTCATTTCTTAAATTTTGGGCTAATTTAAGACCCTTAAATTTAGTATTAAGCCGATAGTCTGAGAGAGTGTGACTATCATCTTAATTAAAATATCTATATGATGACCGCCCCTGATGGGAAAATTCACCCTAGGGGGATGGATATAATACTTGCATATCACCATATTTTTTGCGTATAGATATACGTATATGATGAGGAATGCCCTATATGGCGAATGACAACCAGAATCAAGTCTTAGACGAACATACAGAAGCTGCAGATAGTGAAAAAACTGCTGCAAAACGTACCCGTAAGCCGAAAGCTAAAACTTCAGAGGCAGGTACAACAGCAAGCTTGTTTGGTATAGCGCCTTATCAGCCTAAAAAAAATGAAGAATACATGTCTGAAGGGCAGCTTGAGCATTTCCGCCAGATTCTAGAAGCGTGGAAAGCTGAATTGATGTCGGAAGTAGACCGTACTCTAAACACCATGCAAGATGAGAATACTGCCCTGCCTGATGTAAATGACCGCGCTACCCAAGAAGAAGAATTTGCAATCGAGTTACGGACCCGTGACCGCGAACGTAAACTGATCCGCAAGATTGAACAGTCTTTACAGACCATTAAAGATGAAGACTATGGTTTCTGTGAAACCTGCGGGATTGAGATCGGTTTACGCCGCTTAGAAGCGCGTCCGACTGCTACGTTATGTATTGATTGCAAAACACTGGCGGAAATCAAAGAGAAGCAGAATAACGGCTAATTCTGTGAGCAGTGATTCCTTTCTGATCTCTTCTTTACAAAGGAAAATGTCAATTCAAGAGCATTACGTGGGTCGGTTTGCGCCATCGCCAACCGGCCCTTTACATTTCGGCTCACTTATTACAGCGGTGGCCAGTTACTGTGATGCCAAAGCCCGACAGGGTAAATGGCTGGTCCGGATTGAAGATACAGACATCCCGAGAATCTCTCTTGGTAGTGAACAGCATATCCTTTGTGCCGTTGAGGCCTTTGGTTTCGAAGTAGATTCACATATTATTTTCCAGAAAGACCGCCTTGATATTTATGAGTCGGTTTTGACACAATTGCGAAAGCAGGGCCTAGTTTATGCCTGCCAGTGTACCCGTAAAATATTAGGCTCCAATCATATCTATACAGGTACCTGCCGCCATCTCAATCTGCCATTTGAGCATCAGGCCATCCGTATTAAGGTAAGTGACGAAGAACTGTGCTTTACAGATCGACTGCAAGGCAAGCATTGTTCTAACTTGGCTTATGATTTGGGTGATTTTGTGCTCAAACGTCGTGATGGGATTATTAACTATCAACTGGCTGTAGTAGTGGATGACTACTTACAGGGCGTTACTCACGTGGTACGCGGTGCCGATTTGCTCGACAATACGGTCCGGCAAATGTGGCTGGGTTCAGTGCTGGGTTATCCTGTACTGCATTATATGCACCTTCCGCTTGCAATGAATAGTCAAGGACAAAAGCTCTCCAAACAGAATCTGGCATTAGCACTGGATTTAAGCCAGCCCTCTGTCTTACTACAAAAAGCTTTAAATGCTCTAAATCAGCCTGCTGTTGATTTGGATACGCCTTCTTTAATGCTCAAACAGGCAATTAGCCAGTGGAGTGTTGAGGCCATACCTCACAGCTTGATGCTAAATGGTCACTATCTGTAACATGAAAAGATTGCTTGAATCTGAAAAGTAAGCTGCAATGGAGCAGAACAGATCAGTGGAGCAGCAAGATGTTTTTTATTTTCGGTATCGGGCCCAAAACAAAAACAGTTGAAAATGGACAGTTTGTGTGTCCAGTTTGCCGGACACGCAGCGCTTATGAACTGAAGCAGCAACGTCAGTATTTTTCCTTATTTTTTATACCTCTCCTGCCCCTGTCAAAGGCTAAAGGAGAACTTGTAAAATGCCTGCATTGTGGCCATGAAATGCCGGGCATGGTACTGGAGCATGCCCGGATTTAGAAAATTTAAAAGCTGGATTCTTCACGGTTTGGATTGAGGACCTGAGTAGAGGCATCAATTTTTAAAATCAGGCTGATCATTACAGCACACATCATGAGTGAGGTTCCTCCATAACTAATGAAAGGCAGCGTTAGTCCTTTGGTTGGCATAAGGCCCATGTTCATGCCAGCATTAACCAGAATCTGCAGCAGAAAAATAATACTGATACCATAAGCCAGATAGCCTGCACGCAGGTATTGATGTTGCAATGCACGATGGCCAATTTTGATACAGCAGGCAAGCATGGTAAAAGAAAGGCCAATGACTACAAAAATACCAAAAAAGCCCAGTTCTTCACCCAAGACGGCCAGCATGAAGTCAGTATGCGCTTCTGGTAGATAAGACAGTTTTTGTACACTATGCCCAAGTCCGGTTCCAAACCACTCCCCCCGGCCAAATGCCATTAATGCATTAGACAACTGATAACCGGCACCGAGCGGATCTGCCCAAGGGTCGGCGAAAGAAATCAGTCGCTGGAATCGATAAGGCTCAAACAGGATCAGGAATACGATTGCTGCAACTACGGCGCCTAAAAAGATCAGGAAGGTTCGTGGCGGTGCACCGGCCAAGAAGAAAATACCCAGCATCATCATGACAATAACCACCGTAGCGCCGAGGTCTGGCTCTGCCACAATCAGGCCTACAGTAATAGCCATGATTGCACCTAAACGCACCAGACCTTTCCAGTGATTTCGCACTTCTTCAGCACGGCGCACCACATAGTCTGCGGTAAAAATTGCCATCATTACCTTTGCAATTTCGGTGGGTTGCAAAGTAAAACCGCCCAGCCTGATCCAGCGGGTAGAACCATTTACCTCAGTCCCGATGACCAGCACGGCGGCTAGTAATACAATAGTAATGAGCCATAATGGGAATGTATTTTTAAACCAGACATTCAGGGCAATTTTATAAGTCAGAAATGCTGCAATCGCTGCAACTACAATTGAAAGAGCGTGACGTATAATATAATGAAACGGATTTTCATGCAGATACTCGGCATAGGGCATCGAGGCGGATGCAACCATCACCGACCCGAGACATAGCAATGCCACAACACAGAAAATCAGAACATTACGCGCTGTAATTTCAGCCGGTATTCGTGGTGCACAACGCTCATACCACTGCTGGACCTTGTTAATGGTTGTCTGAGCAAACCCAGCCATAGACCTTTCCTTATCTTTCTTCTTTTAGACCAATGCTTTTACACAAGCAACAAACTGATGACCTCGATCATCATAACCTTTAAACATATCAAAGCTGGCACATGCAGGAGACAGCAGGACCACATCCTCTGCATCTGCCTTGGCATGGCATAGCTGTACCGCCTCTTGTAAAGTTGCAGCTTTCAGAATTTCAGTACTGCCTTCAATTGACTGTTCAATCTTCAGTGCATCTTCACCAATCAGTACCACTGTTTTGACATATTGCTGAACTGCTGCGCGAAGAGCCTTAAAGTCCTGCCCTTTGCCCTGTCCGCCTAAGATGACCACAACCTTACCTTTACGGGGTGCTATGGCTGCGCCTAAGCCCTCAATTGCTGCTAGAGTTGCACCGATATTGGTTCCCTTAGAATCATTGTAATAGCGTACGTTATTCACCGTATCGACATATTCACAGCGATGAGCCAAGCCTTTAAAGCTTTTTAATGTTTCTAGCATAGAATTTAAAGGTAAACCGATAGCTTCACCTAAAGCCAGACAGGCTAGTGCATTTGCAATATTATGTGTACCCTGAATATACATTTCTGTGCTTTTCAGCAGGCGCTCGCGGCCACGAGCTAGCCAGAGTGTACCGTCTGTATCACGCAGTACACCATACTGGTTCATATCTGGTGCATTCAGCCCAAAACTTTGTACTGGCACAGCATCAGGAACTAAAGGGCGGCTCAAGGCATCATCACGGTTAAAGACGACTTTTTTAACGCCCTGAAAAATCCGGTGTTTGGCTGCATGATAACCCAGCATATCACCATGCCGGTCCAGATGATCTTCACTCATGTTAAGCACGACTGCCACCTCGGCATTTAACAGTGAAGTGGTTTCTAACTGAAAACTTGATAGTTCCAGAATAATCAGTTCTGGCTGATCTTTAAGTAAATCAAGCGCTGGACGACCCAAATTCCCGCCCACTGCAACTTTTTTCCCAGCCTCTTTTGCCATTAAACCAATCAGTGTGGTCACGGTACTTTTAGCATTCGATCCGGTAATGGCTACAATTGGCACCTCGGTGGCGCGGCGCAACAACTGGATGTCACCTACTACTGGAATTCCTTTTGCTATAGCTTGCTGAATTTCAGGAAGCTGTGGCGCGAGACCGGGGCTTAAAATGATTTCTTCAGCCTGTAGCAGTAACTCGGTATCTAGTTGTCCGAAACTGGTCTGGATACCTGCAGGAATCTGGTCATGTCCTGGTGGATGGGTCCGTGAGTCTGTCACAGCCACCTGATAACCACGCTCATGAAGAAAATTCACGGCAGATACGCCCGAGATGCCCAAACCGGCCACGACTTTTAATCCGCCACGCTGTATTAACATTTTTGCCCCGCATCTATGTGTATTTAGAAACTGACGAAATGGTAGCACTTTGAGATTTTGAAAGCTTTTTCTGTTTTGCTTTTAACCTCATTTTTTTTGTGTCAGCGCGTAAAAAAGCCGTCATCTTGGACGGCTTTTTATAGTTTCAGTTATTGTTATTTAAAGATTAGTGCCATTTTACAGGCTTTACCTCATCATTTTTTATCTGTTTCATATCTGGTTTGGCCTCACAACCACAGCTTCCTCCACAGCCACTACTGGTCGACTTTGGTTTTAACCATTTTGCCAGTGTATGCCACTGTTTCTGCTCACAGAAACGAGAAAGGCTGAGGAAGACCGAATTGGCAGTTTTTGGGAAGACCTTTTTGAAGACAACCACTGCGCTCCAGATCACTACCAGCGCGACTATAATCATTTCAACCATCTCAACCTCCTCTCTTCACTTAAGCAAAATAATGTGAAGCAATTTGATAGGTCAGGAATGACATAAAATATGCCAGACCAAACAGATATGTGGTCATAAAGGCCACTGTTTTCCATGAACCGGTTTCACGGCGTACTGTTGCCAGTGTTGCCAGGCAGTGCGGGGCATAAATAAACCATACCAGAAGAGACAGACCGGTGGCCAGTGACCAGCCACTACCATCTGCACTGATCAGCTGTGAAAGTCCCTGTGATACCGCATCTTCATCAGTTGCAGACAGGGCATAAACGGTTCCAAGAGCTGCAACCACTACTTCACGCGCAGCCATGGCCGGAATCAGGGCAATACAAATCTGCCAGTTAAAGCCAAGTGGGGCAAAGATTGGCTGCATCAAGTGGCCAAGCATCCCGGCAAAACTATAGTCAATATCTGGCATAGTCGCGCCTGCTGGTGGCTGCGGAAATGTACAGAGAAACCAGAGCAGAACCGACAGTGCAAAGATAATGCCGCCCACGCGTTTCAAGAAAATCTTGCCACGGTCCAGCAAGCCAATCCAGATATTTTTAATATCCGGAAAGCGGTAACTTGGTAATTCCATTAGCAAGGTATGCTGAGATTTATCTTTATAGAAGAACTTCATGATGGTCGCCACCAAGAGTGCACTAACAATACCAGCCATATATAAAGCAAACAGGACCAGGCCCTGCAAATTCATAAAGCCCCAGACTGTCTGCTCCGGAATAAAGGCAGCAATTAATAATGCATAAACTGGCAGTCGCGCCGAGCAGGTCATCAGTGGCGCCACCAGAATAGTGGTTAAACGGTCACGTGGATCACTAATACTGCGGGTTGCCATGATACCGGGAACTGCACAGGCGAAACTGGACAGTAAAGGAATAAATGCCCGACCACTCAGTCCTGCCTTGAACATCAGTTTATCTAGCAAAAATGCTGCTCTAGGTAAATATCCAGACTCTTCCAGTACTAAAATAAAGAAAAACAGAATCAGAATCTGTGGCAAGAACACCACAACCCCGCCTGCGCCGGCAATAATACCGTCAACCACCAAACTGTTGAGAAGTGGCTGCGAAATATAAGGACTGATAGTTTCACCCAGCCAGCCAAAGAAAGTTTCGATCCCGTCCATAAAGGGCGCAGCCCAGGCAAAAACCGCCTGAAAAATCACAAACATCATCAAGGCAAGACTCAGCAGCCCCAAGACTGGATGCAAGAAGATCTTGTCAAAAAAGTCGGTACGTTTATCTTCCTCATCAATATAGTTCACCACATCTTTTAAAATATGGGTGATCTTTTGATGAGTACTGCCTGATAAGCCGCTGAGTTCGGTATGTGGCACATCAAACTTGCGCTGATCCAGTGAATTGATCAGGCTTTCAACCCCGGCATTACGTACAGCCACAGTTTCAACCACATTTACACCCAGGCGTTCAGAGAGCTTTTGTGTGTTGATCTGCATGCCGCGACGACGTGCTTCATCCATCATGTTCAGAACCAGCAGAATCGGACGGCCAAGCTCGATCATTTCCATGACCAGCCCTAAATGCAGTTTCAAATTGGTTGCATCCACCACACACAGAAATACATCCTGCTGGCCTTCTTCGATAATTTTGCCTTGCACTACATCGCGGGTAATGGCCTCATCCGGACTGGTAGCATTTAAACTGTAGGTTCCAGGTAAATCCAGTACACGCACCTGCTGACCCGAAGGCAGCTCGAAAAACCCGGTTTTCCGTTCAACCGTTACCCCGGCATAATTAGCTACTTTCTGGCGGGTACCGGTCAAATGATTAAATAAAGAAGTTTTTCCGCAGTTAGGATTTCCCACAAGGGCAACACGTAAGGGCTCACTCATGCAGGTGTTCCTTCTTTACTGATTTCAATTTTCTCTGCTTCGGCTCTACGCAGGGCAAAACGGGTAAAACCAATCTGGATCAGGATTGGATCACCACCGAATAGCCCTTTAGTAATGACCTGAACCTGAGTTCCCGGAACAAAGCCCAAGGTTTCCAATCGGCTTGCTACAAGGTCAGACTGCTCTGAAGTGCCATCCAAAGTCCGGTTGACCTTGGTAATGATGGCAGTTTGCTTAACTTTTAGCTCTGATAAACGCACCGCATCTAATCCTAATATTTTTTGCCCGGCCAGTATAACAAACAAATGAGAATAATTAACAAATAGGGATCGATTTCAATTCTATTTTTCTGCACAAATCGACAATCACCCTGTTTTAAACTACAGTTTGACCAGTAATGAAGAGATGGATTGGAACAGATTAAATGCTCAATAAAAAACCACGTATCCCCTCTCCGGTGCAGATTCCGGAACATTTAAGTTTTTTACAGGGTTTTCGTGATTTTTTAATTGCACAGACTGTTAGTCCGCATACCCGGAATGCTTATTTATCCGATCTGATCCAGTGTAGTGAATATTGTCCCTCTACTCCGCTACCGCTCTGGAACAGTGAAGATATTGCTGATGTTCTGTTTGAACTCACTAAACAGGGCAAAAGTCCCCGTTCAATTGCACGGACACTGTCAGCCTTACGTTCATTTTTCAAATTTATGCGTGAACAGCAATTACGAAGCGATAATCCGGTTGCCACACACAAAACGCCTAAGCTTGGCCATGCGCTTCCTAAAGATCTGTCTGAACTCGATGTTGAACACCTGCTGCATGCTCCTGACATCAATACTCCACTAGGACTGCGGGACCGGGCTATGCTGGAAGTTCTATATGCCTGCGGACTGCGGGTCACTGAACTGTTAAATTTAAGGCTGGAGCTGATTAATCTGAAACAGGGCTATTTACGTATTACCGGTAAAGGCAACAAAGAACGTTTAGTCCCTTTGGGACAGGTTGCCATTGAATGGGTCGAGAAATATCTCAATGAAGCACGGCCACAACTCTATAAAAGTGCCACAGACTATCTGTTTTTAACTCAGCATGGCGGGATTATGAGCCGGCAAAATTTCTGGTATGCCATCAAGCGTTATGCTCTTCAGGCCGGTATACAGGCAGAGCTCTCCCCACATACATTAAGACATGCTTTTGCCACACATTTACTTAATCATGGTGCTGATCTTCGTGTAGTGCAGATGTTGCTGGGCCATAGTGATTTATCCACTACCCAGATTTATACTCATGTAGCTCAGATCCGTATGCAGCAATTGCATGCAGCTCATCATCCTAGGGCTTGAGAATAAGCTGGTAAAACAGCACATGAAGATTGAACTCACGCCCCATATTTTTGTTATGCTAAACATCTTCAAATAACACAATGTTTAAAATAAGGGTTGTCTATGTTATTTACCCGTTCGAAAATTTTTATGGCGTGTGCCATGAGTATTACTCTCCTGCTAGGCGCCTGTTCTAATGACAAGAATAACCAAGGCAATACCAATACCTTAACTGCAACTGCTCCTGCAACAGGTGAAGCATCCAACCTATCCGAGCGTAATGCCCAGCAACGTCTGATCAAGACACTGCAACAGCATTTCAAGAAGGCCAACATTAATGCCAAAGTGGTTGATGTCAAGGCAACAGAAGTGCCAAACCTGTACTGGGTTTCACTCGAGGGAATGCCGTCAGTTTATGCCACCAGTGATGGTAAATATCTGATTCAAGGTGATGTGATCCGTCTAGGGGACAAGGAGTTGCATAGTGTGAGTGAAAACCTGCAATCAGTTGAGAATAAACGCTATCTACAGGAACTGAAAACTGAAGATCTGATCGTTTACCCAGCTAAAAATAAAACCCAGCACATAATTTACGTATTTACCGATGTTAGCTGTCCATACTGCCAGAAACTGCATGCGCATATGGATGAAATCACCGCCAAGGGCATCGAAGTACGTTATATTGCCTGGCCACGTGGAGATCAGCTTTTCCCTGCGATGGAAAGTATCTGGTGCAGTAAAGACCGCGCTGCTGCATTTGAGCAGGCTATTCAGGGAGTACAGCTTCCTGCTGCAACCTGTAAAACTCCAGTTCGTGCACAGTATGAATTGGGCCACCGTATGGGAGTTAATGGAACACCAGCGATTTATAATAGTGAGGGTGAATACCTAGGAGGCTACCTTGCACCAGACGAACTGTTAAAACGCTTAAATAATTAATTTTTATATAAAACCTAAATATTTTTTATAGGTGAAGATAATCAATCTTCACCCTAGAGTCTGGCGGTTTTTTTAGCTATGATCTAGGCCTATTCAAGTTTTTAATGATGTATGGAGTGTGACGTGAAACCAGTTCGTCTGGCGATACTCGGTCTTGGGACCGTGGGTGGTGGAGCCCTTAAACTATTAGAACAAAACGCTGCTGAGATTAAACGTCGCACCGGTCGAGAAATTCAAATCACCCACGTCGGTACCCGCCGTCCACGTCCTGACCTGGATTTACCGGCTACAGTCAAGCAAAGCGCTGATCTGCTTGAAATTGTACGTCAGCCTGATGTTGATGTAGTGGTAGAGCTTATGGGCGGCATTCATCCGGCCTATGAAGTCATCATGGAAGCCATTAAACATGGCAAACAGGTGGTTACTGCCAATAAGGCGCTGCTGGCCGAACATGGTAATGAACTGTTCAAGGCAGCCGATGATCATGCAGTACAGATCGCTTATGAAGCTGCGGTTGCGGGCGGCATTCCGATTATTAAGGTAATTCGTGAAGGTTTAGCTGCTAACCGTATTGACTGGCTGGCTGGCATCATCAACGGTACAGGTAACTTTATCCTGACCGAAATGCGTGAAAAAGGCCGTGCTTTTGCTGATGTACTGAAAGAAGCACAGGATCTGGGCTATGCAGAAGCTGACCCGACCTTTGATGTCGAAGGGATCGATGCTGCACACAAGCTGACGTTACTGGCCTCAATTGCATTCGGTATCCCACTGCAGTTTGATAAGGTGTATACCGAAGGTATCAGCAAGATTACTGCTCAAGATGTCAAATATGCTGAAGAACTAGGTTTCCGTATCAAACATCTGGGTATTGCCCGTCGTACCAGTGCTGGTATCGAGTTACGGGTACATCCAACCCTGATTCCTCAGGAACAGCTTATTGCAAATGTAAATGGTGTGAAAAACGCTGTACTGGTTCAGGCCAATGCTGTTGGCCCTACCCTGTACTATGGTGCCGGTGCCGGCGCCGGACCAACAGCCTCTGCAGTAGTGGCTGATGTAGTTGATATCGTGCGGGACATTTCCTATACCGAAGATGGTGCAGGTACTATTCCGCAGCTGGCTTTTGAGGCATTGACTGACCTGCCAATCCTGAGCCGCGAAGAAATGACTACAGGCTATTATATCCGTGTTGATGCTGAAGACCAGACTGGTGTTCTGGCCGATATTACCACCATATTAAGTCGTGACGGTATTAGTATCGATGCCATCATGCAGCAACCGCGCCTTAAAGATATTATTCCAATCGTCATCATGACTGATCCGATTGTAGAATCAAAAATGGATGAAGCTCTTGCAAAAATTCAGGCTTTATCTGCCGTTCGTGGCGAAATCGTGCGAATTCGTTTAGAATCGCTTGATAGTTAATCAGGTGGAGAGGGTTTAACCCTCTCACCAGCTCTACCTCATATTTGGAACATCATCATGTCTAATGCCAACCGTTATACCGGTCTTGTAGACCGTTATCGTGACCGTTTGCCCGTTTCAGCAACGACTCGTGCTATTTCTCTGGGCGAAGGTAATACGCCGCTGATCAAGCTTGAGAATATTCCACGTATTATTGGTAAAGATGTTGAAATTTATGTGAAGTATGAAGGTCTTAATCCGACTGGTTCATTTAAAGACCGTGGCATGACCATGGCAGTAACCAAAGCGGTTGAGGAAGGCTCTAAAGCAATTATCTGTGCATCTACAGGCAATACTTCGGCAGCTGCGGCTGCTTATGCAGCACGTGCCGGTATCAAAGCTTTTGTTTTGATTCCTGAAGGCAAAATTGCGATGGGTAAAATGGCTCAGGCTATGATGTATGGTGCAATCACTATGCAAATCCGTGGTAATTTTGATGATGGTATGCGTCTGGTGAAAGAAGTTGCCGATCAGGCACCAGTAACTATTGTTAACTCAATTAATCCATTCCGCTTACAGGGCCAGAAAACGATTGCTTATGAAATTGTAGAAGCTCTTGGCCGCGCACCGGATTATCACTGCCTGCCTGTAGGTAATGCCGGAAATATTACTGCGCACTGGATGGGCTATACTGAAGCTGTTGCCAATCAGCCTGCTGACCAGTTCGAGCAAGTGATTTATGATGCCGTAACAGATACCTTTACTGGACCTAAGCCTGAAGGCCTACCTGTTATGGTGGGTTATCAGGCTTCAGGTGCTGCTCCTTTCCTGCGTGGTGCTCCCGTAGCTGCGCCAGAGACTGTGGCTACAGCCATCCGCATTGGTAATCCACAAAGCTGGAACCATGCTAAAGCAGTTGTACGTGATTCTGAAGGCTGGTTTGATGAACTGCAAGATAGCGAAATTCTAGACGCACAGCGTATGTTATCGATGTATGAAGGTGTATTTGTAGAACCTGCTTCAGCCGCTTCAATTGGCGGTGCGATCCGTGATATTAAGGCGGGTAAAATTGCTGAAGGTTCAGTTATTGTCTGCACAGTCACAGGAAACGGTTTGAAAGATCCAGATACAGCAATCAAGCAATGTGCTGATGCGGTCATGCTGACGATTGACGCCACAATGAATGATGTTAAGACCTCTATTCTCTCCAATATGGAAAAATAATCTGGTCTGAATATAAAAAGCCCTGTTTCTACAGGGCTTTTTATATGCTTAAGAGCTAAATTCTATCATCAGCTCGTGAGGTTTGGGTTAAATATTCTTAGGAAGCTGATTAAGCCAGCTAAATAAACGGGTTGCATCATTATTACGAGACTGGGTATCTGACGCACCTAATAGCACCACAATAGCCGGACGCTGATTTACAGTTGCATGCATAACTACACAGCGGCCTGCTTCATTAATAAATCCGGTTTTAGACAGGTTAATATTCCAGCCCCCGTTACGTACCAGTGCATTGGTATTATTCGATTTAAGCACACGGTAGCCTAGATTAAAATCATAGGTGGGTGTTGTTGAAAACTGGCGGATCAGGCCGTACTGAGAAGCAGCACTTACCAGAATACCCAAGTCACGGGCAGATGCGACATTACGTGCATCCAGACCCGTAGATTCATAAAACTTGGCACTATGCATGCCAAGCTCGCGTGCCTTGGCATTCATTGCTGCTACAAATGCCGGTTTTCCGCCTGGATAGGTCCGTGCGAGAGCCGCCGCTGCCGGGTTTTCAGACTTCATTAAAGCAAAAAGCAGAACTTCTGCACGGTTCATTTTGTCACCGGCACGCAGAGTAGAACTGGCTTTTTTAGGACCAATAAAATCAATAGGTTGCAAAGTAATTTCTTCTGACATATTTAGACGTGCATCAGAAGTCACTACGGCAGTCATCAATTTAGTGATTGATGCAATCGGTAATGCTGTGTTGGTGTTTTTACTGAACAACACCTCACCTGTTTGTGCATCCATGACCAGTGCTGCACGGGCATTCACTGAAGGTTGGTTCACATACGAGGTTGAGTTAATAATCTGAACCGTTTTAGGTTTCAGAGTGGCTGCTGGACTATTTTGCTGACGAATAGTGGTAGTAACGCTGGTAGAACCTTGTGGGGATGGTTCATCAGCATTCATAAACTGGCTGACATCTTCTGATGACCAGTTAAGTGATGCAGAGTTACTGCCTCCCGGAGAGGAGTTCACAATGAGTTCTGCAAAGCTCGTTGAACTCAGGCCAAGCAGGACAGACATGCTTAGCACATGCATTAAAGACTTTTTAGAATTTTTCACGGCGGTATACTCGTCTTGGAGAGGCAAAACGCGATTTGCTAATTACCTCAAATATGCCTTACATTTGTACAAAACCCGTAGCTTTTTATCGCTTAGGTAATTGTGCATATCTATTCGTTCAATTTTAGAGATAGGATTGCTAATTTTGTCGTTTCATTGCAAGCTAATTTTGCTTTATGTAACAAAAATCATGATTTTTTAGTTTAAGGAGAGCCAAGTTGATCACTATTTTAGTCGTCGATGACCATGAATTGGTACGTACTGGCATTTGTCGTATGTTAGAAGATCATGCAGATGTACAGGTGATCGGGCAAGCAGAGTCTGGAGAAGAAGCCATTGCTTTGGTCCGGCAGCTTCATCCTAATGTAGTTTTACTTGATGTGAACATGCCAGGTATTGGCGGAGTAGAAACGACCCGTCGTCTTTTACAGACTGCCCCTGAAACCAAGGTTCTGGCGGTCAGCGGTTTAGCTGAGGAACCTTACCCGTCTTTGTTACTTAAAGCTGGTGCCAAAGGTTATATCACTAAAGGTGCACCTATTACAGAAATGGTACGTGCTATTAATAAGGTCATGCAAGGAGGCAAGTATTTTAGTGCTGATATTGCCGAACAGTTGGCCAGTTCTTATCTTTCTGATACACAGCAGTCTCCTTTTGATGCCTTGTCTGAACGGGAAATGCAGGTCGCCATGATGGTAGTGAACTGTATCAGTGCTCAGGAAATTGCAGACAAGCTCTTTGTCAGTGTTAAAACAGTCAATACTTACCGTTATCGTATATTTGAAAAACTTGATATTGATAGTGACGTGAAACTCACCCATCTGGCGATCCGCTATGGCTTGATTAAACCTTAAGTATAGGCGTAAAGATGGCCCCTCTACGCCCCGCCTCACTGCTTCAGACCATCTACCGTCTGGGAGAGTGGTACAGTGCTTATCGTCTTGTTTTAGCACTTAGTCTTAATATTATTTTTGCACTAACCCTTGAGACTGTTGCTCAAGACTACCAGCATCCTGACCTGTACTTTTATAGTATTGTCGGTTATGCCCTGATCAGCTGTATCCAGCTGATTTTTTATAAAATTCTACCTTTTGAAATTTCGAAGCAGCTTATTTTACTGTTTATAGTAGATGTATGCTGTTTTAGCCTGCTAAATTTTGCACTGGGTGGACCCAATCTGCACTTAAGTCTACTTTTTGTGGTGACGGTCTTTGCCGCAACAATTTTACTCAGGCCGCAGCTTGCTTTAATTATCACACTGGTTGCTGTAATTAGTGTGATCTACCAGCAGGTAGTAGGAAGCTTTTTTAACAGCTCCCATCTCAACAGTATCAGTAATAGTGCTTTATTAGCTTTTTTATTTTTTGTGATGTATGGCATTGGACAGATTGCTGTACAGCGGTTTCGCCTTTTGGAAAATCTGAATTTTTATCAGTCTATTGAGCTTAACCAGCTACAGAATATTAACCGGGCTATTTTGGAGCAAATTGAGGTAGGCTATTTAGTTTTAGATGAGCAGCAGCAGGTGATTTTAAATAATCCGGCAGCCTGTTCATTACTAGGTATTCCACCGATTTTTACTGATGAAAAGTATTTTCTACGTAAACTCCAGCCAGACCTGTATACGCTTATCCGGTTTAGTGACTTAAAAGATGGTGAAAGATTCTTGTTTGAATCGCAGCTTTCACCTTACAGTGTCGATATACAGGTTCAGAAACTTCTTGTGCCTCATCAAGCTTTAACCTTGTTGATATTGCAGGATGCCCAGAAAATCAAGCAGCAGGTACAACAATTAAAACTGATGGCACTGGGACAGCTTTCGGCCAGTATTGCCCATGAAATTCGTAATCCTTTGGCAGCTATTGTTCAGGCTAATGAATTATTAGCTGACAGCCAGCCAGAACAGTTGCAGATGCTCACTAGCATGATTGACCGGCAGTCACAACGTATTGACAAGATTATCCATGATACCTTGAATATGGCACGTAACAGTCCGACTGAGCCTGCTAAAATCAGATTATCAGGTTTTCTTGCCCAAGTTTTAAATGAAGACCTGATCGATATAAAACAGGCTGTACAGCTACAGATTGAGCAGGATATCTGGATTTATTTTGATGAACTCCAGCTACGTCAAGTGCTTATTAATCTGATCCGTAATGCATTAAGGCATAATTCAGCAGAGCAGTCTTTTATTATTATACGGGTACATGGCACAGAAGAACGCGGCTGGATTGATGTCATTGATTTTGGTCAAGGCGTAGCAGAGCGCGATATTTCACAATTGTTTAAACCCTTTTTTAGTACCGAAATCAATGGAACTGGTTTAGGATTATATTTATCTCACAGTTTTTGTGAGGCTAATCATGCAAAACTTACTTATGTTAAGCAACAACAAGGCGCATGTTTTCGAATCGAATGCTCCATTATTTATTAGAATTAACCAGGTTTTTCGAACATCATGACAAATCAGCAGGCACTTATATTATTGGTCGATGATGAGGAAGACCTTTGTACTTTAATGCAAATGTCTTTGGCCAAAATCAATATCAGGACCCACATTGCACATGGACTGGAGCAGGCAAAGAAACTTTTTCAGCAACATGCTTATGATGCCTGCCTGACTGATCTGAATTTGCCAGATGGCAATGGGCTGGAATTAGTCCATTATGTTTCACAACTTTATCCTTGTACACCGATCGCCGTTTTGACCGCCTATGGCAATATGGAAATTGCTATTTCAGCACTCAAGGCTGGAGCTTTTGATTTTGTCAGTAAACCTGTCAATCAGGCCCATCTACAGCAACTGGTTCAAAAAGCACTCAATACGCCTCAATCGGCTCAGCAACTGGTTCAAGATGCTTTGGAAAATCGGATGTTGATTGGCACTTCTTTGCCAATCCAGCAGCTCAAAATTGCCTTGAAAAAAATTGCCCGCTCACAGGCACCGGTTTTTATTACTGGTGAATCCGGTACAGGCAAGGAAGTAGTGGCTAATCTGGTGCATCGCTTAAGTAACCGCAGTGACGGGCCATTTATTGCTATTAACTGTGGCGCTATTCCAGGCGATCTCATGGAAAGTGAGCTGTTTGGACACAAAAAGGGAAGTTTTACCGGCGCAAGTCAGGACAAACAGGGACTAATTTATTCTGCCCATGGCGGTAGCTTGTTTCTGGATGAAATTGCTGAACTGCCTCTGGCCATGCAGGTTAAATTACTCCGTGCCGTACAGGAAAAGAAAATCCGTCCGATTGGTAGTGATCAGGAAATTGATGTGGATTTTCGTGTAATTAGTGCCAGTCATCAGGACCTGGAAATACTAGTACAGCAAGGTAAGTTCCGGCAGGATCTCTTCTTTCGGATTCATGTCATGGATATTGTTCTGCCCCCCCTGCGTGAACGTGAAGATGACATTCTTCTGCTGGCTAAACATTTTATTCAGGAAGTATGTAAGGAGTGGGATATTCCCAATAAAATTCTGACCGAGCGCGGCCAGCAATTTCTGATGCAGCAATATTTTCCGGGGAATGTGCGTGAACTGCGTAATATTATCGAACGTGCGATCACATTAAGTGATAATGAATATATTGATTTACCCCAACTACAAAGTGCACCTTTGCGCAATGTCCAAAATTTTGTAGCAGGCCAAATTAATCATGAACCGCTAACGGACCAAGTCATTCCGTTGAGCCCTCACAGGAAAATTCCTGCCGAAGGCCTGGAGCAATATCTGGAAAATATTGAAAAAGAAGTTCTGCTCACTGCACTGAACCAGACACACTGGAACCGGACTTTGGCTGCTAAAAAACTTGGAATGAGTTTTCGCTCTTTACGTTATCGACTTAAAAAATTTGGGCTGGATACCGATGATGAGTAGTCAGGGATATTTCTTTAATAGTAATTCTGCCACATTGTCCAGATAAGTTTCTTCTTTAATACTTGGGCTCATCGGAAATAGCTGATCCGGTTGAATACCACGGCCTTCAATCATGTTGCCGTCTGGAGTGTAATAATGTGACACCGTCATCTGTAGTGCTGCACCATTAGGTAAGGGAAATAACTTCTGGACTACACCTTTACCATAGCTTTTTTCACCAATAACCCAAGCTCGTTTCTGAGCTTTTAGAGCTCCTGTAAACACCTCAGCCGCAGAAGCAGAACGGTTATTGATGAGAATACCCATTTTCAGGTTCTGGAACTCATTGCCCGGTAAAGCCTGAAACTGCTGGCTGCCTTCTGAACGACTTTTGGTGGAAACAATAACGCCCTGATTCAGGAATAGATCTGCAGTCTCAACCGCAGCCGAGAGTAATCCACCCGGGTTATTGCGCAGATCAATCAGGACTGTTTTCAAACGTGGTGACTGGTTCTCTTCAATAAGTGATTTAATCTGGTTAGCAGTATCCTGCTGGAATACATGTACCTTGAGTACCAAAACCTGCTGGTTATGAATCAATATCGGCTCAATATCGGCTTCAATCTTCTTGTTACGGACCAAACTGATCGGTGTGGCGTTATTGCCCAGCTGCATTTCTAGCGTTGAACCGACAGTACCATATAACAGGTTATTGACCTGGCTATGGTTCAGACTCTTAAGTTCCTGGTTATCAATACGCGAGACGGATACACCGTTGCGTAATCCCAGTTTGGAAGAGTCCGAGCCATCTTTTAAATCACGGATCCGCCACTGGCGATCATGCGCATCATAATTTAAATTAAAATCAATTGAAGCAATATCTCCTTCAGTATATTGAATCAGTTCACGGTAATCCTCTGCTGAAAGATAGCGTGAGTAACGGTCCAGCCCACTGACCAATCCTCTAATTGCCTGTTGGAACAGTTCATCATCAGTCTTATCGGAAACATAGTTATCTTTTACAATTCCATAAATCTCGACAAACTGCTGAATGGACTCAACCGGAATTTCAGCAAAATCTTCTTGCGTCACTGGTGAATTTAACTCAGGCACAAATGCATCATTAGCCGTATTGGCAGCCAGAATAGTACTACTCCAACACCCTAATAGGCCGGCAATTATTGCCCTGTATTTCCAGTGCTGGAGCATATGATTCACCTATCGTTGTTTAAGAGGTACTTAACTGAATCAGATTACGTCCCTGCATTTCTGCCGGTACAGGTAATTTCATAAGATTTAGCAAAGTAGGTGCAACATCGGCAAGTACTCCCCCTTCGATAATCTCTGCAGAGGTCGGTCCGACATAGATGAAAGGAACCAGTTCAGTGGTATGCTGGGTATGGACCTGACCACTTTGGTAATCTTGCATTTGTTCAACATTACCATGATCGGCTGTTACCAGCATGTGTCCATGCTTGGCCATTACTGCTTCATAGACCCGACCAAGACAAGTATCTACTGCTTCAACCGCTTTTACTGCGGCATCAAATATACCGGTATGGCCGACCATGTCACCATTTGCATAGTTTACTACCAGCAGATCATATTCACCTGAATGAATAGCCTTGACCAGTTCATCCGTGACTTCATAGGCACTCATTTCAGGCTTAAGGTCATAAGTTGCCAAATTTGGAGAAGGTATCAGGATGCGCTTTTCACCCGGATATTCTTCTTCACGGCCGCCACTAAAAAAGAAAGTCACATGAGCATATTTTTCAGTTTCGGCAATACGGAGCTGGGTTTTGCCCAGATTGGACAGGTACTCGCCCAGAGAGTTAACCAGAGCATCCGGCATATAGGCAACCGGTGCATCAATAGTGGCCTGATAACGGGTCAGCATCACAAATTTGGATAATGCTGGCACAACCTTCCGTTCAAACCCCTGAAAATTCTTTTCCACGAAAGCACGGGTCAGTTCGCGTGCGCGGTCTGCACGGAAGTTCATAAAGACCACTGCATCGCCATCCTGAATTTTTACAGGCTCACCAATACGAGTAGCTTTTACAAACTCATCTGTCTCATTTGCTGCATAGGCCTGCTCTAGCCCTTCAGTTGCAGTCATTGCTACGCGCAGTGCTTCACTTTCAGTTAACAGCCGATAGGCCTGCTCTAAACGATCCCAGCGGTTATCACGGTCCATAGCATAATAGCGGCCAATCAGGCTAGCAATACGCCCCTGACCCGGGTATTGGGCAAATAAGGCATCCAGCTTCTGCAAAGATGACTCGGCACTTTTTGGTGGCGTGTCGCGGCCATCTAGAAAAGCATGCAGATAGACCTGTGCACCACGTTTAAGCGCCAGTTCACACATGGCCATAATATGGTCCTGATGTGAATGCACTCCGCCTTCGGATAGCAGCCCCATAATGTGTACTGCACCGTTAGCTGTCTTCGCTTTCTCTACAGCATCAACCAGCACTTCATGTTCAAAGAATGCTCCGGTACGGATTTCCTTGGTAATACGAGTAAAGTCCTGATATAGCACTCGACCAGCACCCAAATTCATATGGCCCACTTCTGAATTACCCATTTGTCCATCTGGAAGCCCCACGTCCTCTCCAGATCCAGAAATCAGACCATGCGGATGCTTTTGCTTCATAGCGGTCAGATTGGGTGTTTTTGCCGCAAGAAAGGCATTGTCCTTAACCGCTTCACGATGACCTATGCCATCCATGATGACCAGTACGTGTGGAATTTTGCCTGTTGTCGCATCCGTCATGTTTTTACACTCTTTTCTGTTTGCAAATTCATCAGGCTATCTTAACCAATTTTGGCTTAAGACTCTATGTAGTCGAGATGAGTTTAGACGATCCCGTCTATCAGTTCCTTCAATTGGTCTAGCGTGCCCGATATAACAAATAACTACCACCGATAAACATCAGCAGAATCGGGAAAAAGACAAACCAGACTGGAGAAGGTGAATAGACCAGACTGGCATAGCCAAGAAAATCCTGCAGATAGTAAAAGCCGAGACCGATAAACAGCGCAATAACCAGCCGGAAGCCCATCGATTGCTGACGTAAAGGACCGAAAATAAATGAGCAGGCAATCAGTACCAAGGTAATCAGGGCAAATGGTGAAGCCAGTTTCTGCCAGAAGGCCAATTGATAGGTTTTGGGTACTTGACTGTATTCTTCCATATAACGCATGAAGCTTATTAGTTGACTTGGAGATAAATCTTCTGGGTCTAGTGTTACCATATGGACATATTTAGGTTTTAACGCCAGTGCGAGAGGCTGCTGTTCAGCAATATGCTGTACTGCATTACCAGCTTCCAGAATGTCTACCTGTACAGAATTCTGTAAACGCCATTGGCCATCTTGTTCAAACTGGCCAGAGTCAGCATTTAGTAAAGCCTGCAAGCGGTAATCCTGATCGAAGTCGACTACCTGTACATTACGCAGATTTCCTTGCGAGTTAGCATAATCAATATAAATAAAGCGCTGGCCTTCCCGGCTCCAGTAGCCTTTGACTTCACCCAGCTGTGCAACTGAACGGTGACTTTTTACACTTTCGGCACGCTCATTAGTTACAGGAATAACCCATTCACTCAAGGCAAAAGATAAAATCACCAGTAATAAGGCTGAACGCATTACCCAGCTAACAATCCGCCAGAGACTGATACCGGCGGCACGCATGATAATTAATTCACTGTTTGAAGCTAGCGTCCCTAAACCTAAAACTGCACCGATCAATGCCGAAATCGGTAGAATTTCATAAATATAACGTGGTGCGCTCCATAACACATACAATAGTGCCTGCCAGGCATTATAGCCTTCTTTCAGATTTCCCAGCTCCCCCAGATAAGTAAACAGGACCTGCAAAATAGACAGCACGACGGTTGCCCCCAGCATGGCGAGCGCTGTGGTTTTGGTAACATGTTTTGCAACAATTCTACGTGCCAGCATTAGGATCTTACTCGCTTGATCTGTTTCTTAAGTTTAGGGGCCAGTTTCTGCTTTCTGGAAAAGAGAGCGCCAGCAACAGCATATACCAGCAAAACTGCCGGATAGGCCCAGATTCCGATTTCATCCTTACTGGCCCGGGTTTTAATGGCCATCAGCGCTACAATCAGACTGGCAAAAATAAGCAAAGCCGGAAATAACTTCATGTAGCGTCCCTGGCGTGGGCTGACCTCAGAAAGCGCCATCGCCAGAATTAATGCGACCATAATGGCAAACGGTACAAATATCCGCCACCCCAGTTCACTTGCCACCACCGGGTCAGCCCGCTGTTCCCAGAGTTTACTGGTGGTAAGTGCAGCAACATCATCACTTTCAAAATTTGCAGTCTTGTCATTTTCCAAACGTAACCGGTAACTTTCAAACTCTGCCTGTGAATAGCGAGGTTGACCCGGATAAATCTCGTAACGGCGGCCCTGCACCAGATCAACAACATTGGCGCTGTCATCCATCATTTCTACCCGGGTAGCTTCTTTGGCCAGAATCATGACATCAGGTTTACCCGGCTTTTCTGCCCGTTGATAAAAAAATATCTCTTTTAAGTTTTTATGATCTTCCGAAAGTGAACCGGCATAAATCGTATAAGGACCTGAAGAAATAAATTCTTTAGGCCTGACCAGATCAAAACCGGTACGCACAGCCTGACTGGTGGTCAACTGCTCAAACTGGCGGATTCCCCATGGCGACATCCACAGCATCAATATGCTCTGTACCAGCATATAAACCAGTGTCAGGGGAATTAGAAGACGTGCTAGCCGGTTACGGCTAATACCACTTCCGTTCAGCACTGCCATTTCATGGTCAACATAAAGACGGCCAAAAACCAGCATTAAACCGATAAAAAATCCCAGTGGAAGAATCAGGGTCAAGAATTCCGGTAAACGGTAGCCAATAATACTCAGCAGAATACTGGCATCAAGCCGTCCTTGCGCTGCGACGCCGAAATACTTGATCAGACGCCCGCCCATCATGATCAGGGTCAATAAGGCAATGACCACCAGTGAAGTCGAAACTACTTGCTTGACGAGATAACGCCGGATAATCAAAGTTAATCTTCCAAAAAGGCCAATCGGAACTAGCGCTAGTTTACCCGAATGTTAAAAATATAAAACCTATCACGGACTTGCTTATTGAAACGCTATCAAAGGAAATGTTTCAATGGTTTAATAAATCAAGCTATTGAATAGGCATGAAAGACATATGAAACTGACAATTAATACCTCTTCCTCTACTCTGACTTCCAGTCAACATCTGATCATTCTGACTGATGCTGAAAACCTTGAACAGCCTGCCACAGCCTACCAGTTCAATGAACTAAAGGCTTTAATAGACGCGACACAGTTCAAGGGTAGTTTGAATGAATGCCTGCCATTAATCGCTCAGACTTCAGCTCATCAGAATGCTGTACTGCTGGGGCTCGATAAGGTAAGTGAGTTTAAAACAGCCAAGTTAGCAAAAATTGCACAAACTGTTATTAAATCTACACAAAAAAAATTCAAGCACATCACTATTGATATTTCAGCACTACCTGATGAATTTCACTACCTTTTTGCTCTTGGACTGACTCAGGCGGCTTATCAGTTTGATGAATTTAAATCAAAGAAAAATGAGTTCCTGCTGGAACATATTGAACTGGTTGCACCTCAGAGCAGTCTGAGCCAGCAACAGTTAACGCTTTTACATGCCGTACAGTCGGGACAAAATTTTGCTCGGGATTTAGGTAATCGTCCGGGCAATATCTGCTTTCCTGAATATCTGGCTGAACAGGCACAGGCACTGGCGGCTCAATATCCTGATCTGTTAAAAGTTACTGTACTTAATGAACAGCAGATGGCTGATCTGGGCATGAATGCTTTTCTGGCTGTAAGTAAAGGTTCAGACCGTCCGGGCCGTGTCATCACATTGGAATATAAAGTGAAAACCGAAGAGGCACCAGTAGTACTGGTGGGTAAAGGTGTTACCTTTGATACGGGCGGTATTTCACTTAAACCTGGTTTAGGCATGGATGAAATGAAATTTGATATGTGTGGTGCCGCTTCGGTATTAGGAACCATACGTGCTCTGTGTGAAGCAAAACTGCCAATTCATGTTATTGGAGCAGTTGCTGCTGCTGAGAATATGCCTTCCGGACACGCTACCCGTCCGGGTGATATCGTTACCACCATGAGTGGCCAGACTGTCGAAATCCTGAATACTGATGCTGAAGGCCGTCTTGTACTCTGCGATACCCTCACTTATGTAAAACGCTTTAATCCTGCACTGGTGATTGATATTGCTACTTTAACCGGAGCATGTGTTGTAGCGCTGGGTAAAGTACTTTCTGGCCTGTTTACACCAGATGATGAACTGGCAGCCGAAATTACCCGTGCCGGAGAGCAGAGCCATGACCGTGTATGGCGTATGCCGGTTCTGGACGATTACCAGGAACAGCTTGACTCACCATTTGCAGATATGGGCAATATTGGCGGGCCACAGGCCGGTTCAGTGACTGCAGCCTGCTTTTTGCAGCGCTTTACCACAGATTACCGCTGGGCACATCTTGATGTTGCTGGTACTGCGTGGTTATCTGGAGCAGCAAAAGGCGCAACTGGCCGCCCTGTTCCAATGCTGATGCAATTTTTAGCAAACCGTGCAGCAGCTAATGGCTAAGGTCAGTTTTTATCTGTTTGAAAAAAGTCAGGAACGGCAAGTAGAAAGTGCTTGCCGTTTATGCCGTAAGATCTTGCGGCAGCCTGCCAGAATCTGGCTATATTGCCCCGATCCAAGTATGCAGCAGCAGCTGGATGAAGCATTATGGAATTTCGATACAGCCAGTTTTATTGGTCATGGCATTGACCAGGTTAATGCACCGGTGTGTATTTCTGCCGAGCTGCCTGCTGAATTAGAATGGCTGGTGTTTAATTTTTCTGACAAAGCGCTTGGTTCAGTTGAAAAATTTGGACATATAATTGAAATTATTGAAAACAATGAAACTGCCAAGCAAACTGGTCGGGAAAAATATAAAACTTACCGGCAACTGGGTATTCAACCCCGTACATTTAAACTGTAAATCAGCTTTGTACCATATACATGAAATGATCTAGAGGAGAATCAGGTGGCCCTTAATATTGGTCAAGACTTTAAAAAGCGCTGGCTGGATACTCCGGAACCTGTCCGGCAAATATATGAAGATGACCTCAAGCGAATCTGTGAATTACTGCGACCAGAAACTTCTATCCAGAACTGGCAGGCAAGGGAGCAGAGAGCTCAGCTTGAATCACAGCAGAGAATTGAAACTGCTTACACTGAACTCAAAGCAGAACTGCTGGAACAGGCCCGTATTCGCAAACAACGGGCTCTAGAAAAATCTCTGGCGAAAAAACGCGCTGACCAGGCTGCTTATAATGCCGGGCTATATGAAGATGAAGCTCATCAGTTTCATCAACAGACTGAGCAGCTGTATATTTTGAACCAGATGCTGAGTCAGGAAACACTAGAGTACAGTTCACGTTATCATAAAAATCCTGAGCTTCCAGCCATTGATTACGCCCAGAAATATTTTCTGAAAGTTCAAGATGAACAAATTCTCACTGAACTTGAAAGTGTACGCCTGCGTTTAGAGCTTGAAGCAGATACCCAGATCGAACAGGCGGTGAGTGCCTTTCGTGCCAGGTTACAGGCAGCAGCTCATGAAGAGATCGAATACATCCTGAAAAATACAAAGTTTAAGACATCTATCCAAGATTAGATGCTTAAAACCGGTAAGGCTGGTGAGCTCTCATAAGACTGGCATAGCAACAAGGTAATGCAATAGATATATACTGCCGAAATCGTGCTCATTACAGCAGTAGGACCAGTTATCAGATGCTCAGGAAGATTTATGGATACACTCAACCAGCCCGCTCTCTGCTCATACTTCACAACTTTCTCTTCACAACTTTCTATGGGTGAACAGTGGACTATCTCCACACAGAATTTATTGATTAGCCGTGCAGATTTCCCTCTATATCTGTATTTTTATCTCATGCCTCTGAAACAGGCTGATTTAGACTGAAAGAAACTGCCATTTTAAAAAGCCCAGCAGTATATCCTGCACTTATTATGATCAAATTTTAATATAAAAAACCGGTCACAATGGCCGGTTCTTTATATTAGAAGCAAATTATTAGGCTTATTTCAAGAAACCATTTTCTGCCAGAAATGCCATACTGATAGAAGACTCAGGTTTCTGTTCAGCAGCTTTATCACCTAGCAACAAACGTTCAATGTAGCGTGCCAACACATCTACTTCCAGATTAACTTTGCTGCCTGTTTTCCAGGTACTGATATTGGTGCGCTCGGCAGTATGCGGTATCAGATTCAGGCTTAAGATATTACCACGCAGATGATTAATGGTCAGGCTGATACCGTCTACAGTGATCGAGCCTTTTTCGGCCAAATACTTGGCAATTTCTTTTGGAGCAGTCACTTCATAGTAAACAGAACGCGCATCTTCACGGACCAGGGTGATTTCACCAATCGCATCAACATGGCCACTGACAATATGGCCACCGAAACGCGTAGTCGGTAGCATAGCCTTTTCAACATTGACCGGTTGTCCGACTTTCCATTGCCCTAATGTAGTACGGTTTAAACTTTCTCGTGAAACATCCGCTGCATACCAGTTCTCGCCCCATTCAATCACGGTCAGACAGATACCATTGGTCGCGATCGAGTCTCCCAAATTTACATCAGACATATCAAGGTCAGTCTGAATCCGTAACCGTACATCTCCGCCTACGCTCTGCAGGCTCTGTACTTTTCCAAGACTTTCAATAATGCCTGTAAACATAGATCTCTTCTCTTAAATAATTTACCACAGGGCTAATTGCGTACTGACGCCGGAGGTATCTACACCACCAAGTTCAGCAAAATGATAAAGCTGGCTGAGCAGCTGACGTAAAGGCGGACCGGATTTGGCATGGGTATCGGTAATGACAATAAACTCAAGTACACGTGCCCGCTCTGACTGACGCTGCTTGCTGACCCGATAACGTGGTACATCCTGCGTGAGCAGTGTCACTTTGCCACGCTCCAGATTGGCCTTCAGCAAATCCTTGGCTTCTATATTACCATCAGTTGAATAACTGGTCAGAATATAGCGTGCATTAATCGTTGACAGCAGCTTTTCATAAGCTTTTTTAGCATGTTTAGATGAATTGTATGGACTTGGACGTTCTTTGCGCCAAGCACGGTCAATCCCACTTTTATAGCCTTTGGTATCCGGGCTCGGCAAGTCCACCTGGTCCCATAAAGTTAATGCATTTAATACATGATAGTTACTGCTATAGGCATGCTGGTTATAAGGCGGGTCCAGATAGGCGACATCGACCTCAAAGCTACTCATCTGATTAGCCAGATGCTGGGCATCTACACACCACATTTCAGCAGCCGGCTTGTTCGGCTCACCTACTTCGCAGAAACGGCCAGGCGTTAGCCACAATAATGATTCAATTCGTTCCAGGGCTGTTTGGGTCTTTCCTCCCCAGCCCTGATGAAAACTTTTAAATACACCACTGGTATTACTGACAAAACTGGCAGAATAAAGCAATGGCGCAAGCAGGGCACTCATCTCAACATCATCAATTGCACCTTGTGCCTGCCAGGTTGCAATCTGCTGGCGAATAGCGTCAATACGCATACCGTTGCGACGCTTAAAGAACAGTCTGTCACGAGTCGGATCATAAACTTCGTCATTACGCGGACACAGATTATGGGTCACCCAGCCTTTGACTTCAGGCAAACGGTTTAAATAATCAATTGCTTTTTGATAGCCGCCCAGCTCTTTAAAAGCAGGCGCCTCTACACAGGACAAGATTGCATGATTCAGTGCATGACTATAAGGTTCCCAGTCATTGGCAATCACACGATAGCCATTTTGACGGGCCAGACGTGAAACCACTCCGCTACCAGCGAAGAAATCAGCAAAAATCGGGGCACGTTTATTGCCCTGATTCAGGGTACCAGTAATTTCAAGTGCTTCTAAAATCAGGTGGAGTAGTCGGCGCTTGTTACCCAGATAAGGAACCAGCTGATGAAAAAGATATTCATCTGTCGTGCGGGCGGCATGACGACGCTTGTGATAAACCGAAGACTCTGAATTCATACTGTCTCTTGAGTAGGGATTAACCTTAAGCGGAGATCATCACCTACAATTGTAGCATCTTCCAGCTTAAAACGAAGTTGCTCAGCCATACTGATAAATTCAGCATTAAACATCGCACGGGCAGATTGCCCCAAAAAAGTGGGTGCAACATAGCTGATCATCTCATCAACCAGTTTTTCCTGCAAGAAGGCAGAAGAAAGCGTTGCTCCCGCTTCAACCAGCACATCAAAAATCTGATACTGGTTACATAAGGTCTGTAATAACCCTTTTAAAGGCTGTAACGGTAATTGTATCACGCCTAAGTCGGCAAGTTCCTGCCGGAAGGGTCCCATTACCATAAGTTGTTCCGGACTAGCCAATATTCTGGCCGTTAACGGTAACTGCCCCTGACGGTCCAGTACCAGCCGTTTGGGCTGCACAACGGTCTGCAAATCAGTTCCGGGTAAACAACGTACATTCAGCTGGCAGTCATCAGCCAGCACTGTCTGTATACCGGTAATCACTACTCCTGAAATTGCACGCCAATGTTGCACATCCTGCCGGGCAGCTTTACCTGTGATCCATTTTGACTCACCTGAAGCCATTGCTGTACGACCATCGAGACTGGAAGCTACTTTGAGGCGTACATAAGGCATGCCTACAGCCATGGCTTTCAAAAAGCCGCAATTAAGCTGTACCGCTTCATTTTCACAGATACCACTCTCCACATCGATACCAGCTTGTTTTAAAATGGCTATACCCTTACCTGCGACCAGCGGGTTCGGATCAGGGCAGGCAATTACTACTTTTTTTAATTGATGTTTGACCAATGCTTCTGCACATGGAGGAGTACGGCCATAATGTGCACAGGGTTCCAACGTGACATATGCAGTTGCGTCTTGAGCCTGCTCACCCGCCTGACGCAACGCAAATACCTCGGCATGAGGCTGTCCCGCGCGTGGATGATAGCCTTCACCAATAATTTGGCCATCCTTGACAATTACACAGCCAACATTCGGATTGGGCTTGGTTGAATACTGACCGAGACGCGCAAGCTCAATGGCACGCCGCATATAAAAATAGTCTTGGTCAAGTCCGCTATTCACTACCTTTCTCCGCTTCTGTTAACGTTGCTGCATCTGTTCAATTTGGCGCCGAAATGCCTCAACATCCTGAAAGTCCTGATATACCGATGCAAACCTTACATAGGCTACATGGTCCAGTGCAAACAGAGACTGCATGACGATTTCACCGATAGTCTGCGATTTAACATCACGTTCACCCAAGCGACGGATTTGAAGCTGAATATCGCTCAGTACCGTTTCAATCTGCTCTTGAGTCACCGGGCGTTTTTGCAGGGCATGCATCAGGGAACGACGAAGCTTGGCCTCATCAAACGGTTCATTTTTTCCATTGGATTTAATGACACGCGGCATGACGACTTCATAACTTTCGAACGTCGTAAAGCGCTCACCGCAATTGATGCACTCTCTTCGCCGGCGGATCTGGCAGCCCTCGGCAGCAAGACGCGAATCAATGACTTTACTGTCTGCGGCATTACAAAATGGACAATGCATAGACTTGAATAGAAATGATCAACTTAACCTAGTGTAGCAAAAATTCTGCATGTTGCTGCACTTTCGCCAGTTCTGCCATAAAAAAACAGCCCCGTAGGGCTGCCTGTCATTATGTTTCCGCTTATTCGATACGTTCACCATGCTGGCTTAAATCCAGCCCCATACGTTCATCGTCAGAAGAGACACGCAGGCCAATCACCAGATCAATAATTTTTAGAATCACGAAGGTCAAGATGCCGCTATAAGCAATAGTCGCCAGCACACCCTCTACCTGTACCCACAACTGTTTCACCATGTCGGTAGGAACTGCATCACCCATAATCAGTTCACTGGCAAATACACCGGTTAAAATTGCCCCGACAATACCGCCTACTCCATGCAGGCCAAAGGCATCCAGCGAGTCATCGGCTTTGAGTAACCGTTTAAGAGCTGTAGTACCCCAGAAACATGATACGCCACCAATCAGCCCCATAATTAATGCGCCACTTACTGTCACAAAACCTGCGGCCGGAGTAATGACCACCAGACCAGCTACCGCTCCTGAAACAGCACCCAGTACTGAGGCCTTGCCACGTACAAATTTTTCTGCCACCAGCCAGGCGATTGTAGCTGCGGCTGCTGCCACCTGAGTCACGATCATAGCGTAGCTTGCTGCTCCATTTGCACCCAGTGCAGAGCCGGCATTGAAACCAAACCAGCCTACCCACAACAGGCTGGCGCCCAGAATAGTGAGAGTCAGATTATGTGGCGCCATAGATTCACGGCCCAATCCCATCCGTTTACCCAGCATATAGGCAGCCACCAGACCTGCTACACCAGCATTGATATGAACTACAGTACCACCAGCAAAGTCCAGCGCACCATCATTGGCTAACCAGCCACCACCCCATACCCAATGGGTAATTGGGGCATAGACCAGCACCACCCAGAATGCAACAAAAGTAATAAATGCGCCAAATTTCATCCGCTCGGCAATCGAACCGCTGATGATAGCTACCGTAATAATGGCAAAGGTCATCTGGAATACAATAAACAGAATTTCCGGGATGGTGCCTTGCACAGCAGACGGCCCGATTCCCATAAGCATGAGCTTGTCCAGTCCACCAACAAAGGCATTACCTTCGCTGAATGCCAGACTATAACCAATCACAATCCAGACTATACTTACTACGGCAGTAGCCACAAAGCTGTGTGCCATTGTACTTAAAACATTTTTCTTGCGGACCATACCGCCATAGAACAGAGCCAAGCCTGGAATTGTCATTAGCAGAACGAGTGCAGTAGAGATAAGCACCCAAGCGGTATCACCTGAATCGGCCTGCGCCTCTTCTTCGGCAGGAGCTATATTAGCCGGCTGTTCGGCCGGAGTTATTATTGTAGAGTCAGATGAAGTTGAAACCACAGTTTCAGTAACGGCGGAATCAGCTGGTGTTGGTTCGGCCCAAGCCGCTGATCCACCTAAAAGTGCGCCCGACAGACTGAGCGCAAGCAGCATTTTTTTCATTTGTGTCCCCCAACCTTTATTTCTGAGTTATCAGTTACTCAGCAAACTTTATGCCAACTTAGACAGCATCTGGTCCTGTTTCGCCAGTACGAATACGGATGACCTGTTCCAGATTGGTCACAAAAATTTTCCCGTCGCCAATTTTTCCTGTGCTGGCAACACGGGTAATAGATTCAATCACTGAATCCACCAGATCATCACTGATCGCAATTTCGATTTTTACTTTTGGCAGGAAATCAACAACATATTCTGCACCACGGTATAGTTCAGTGTGGCCTTTTTGACGTCCAAAGCCTTTGACTTCAGTGACAGTAATACCTTGAACACCGATGTCAGACAGGGCTTCACGCACGTCATCCAATTTAAATGGTTTTACAATTGCAGTTACGAGCTTCATTTCAGTTTCCTTCGGCTTGTTTCACCAGTAAGGTTTTATGTTCAATTTTCATGCCAAGAATCTCTAAAGGTTGGGGAAAATAGAAGTTTTTGGCATGAGACGTACGCTTGATTATACTTGATCAGCTTGAGTAAACTTTAAAAAATAAACATTTTTATATGTAATTTTAACTCGTTCAATATATAAAATTTTATATGTACTCAACAGGCTAGGGTATACCCCTCAGCAGTGTTAAAGTATGCCCATATTTATAATTTTCTGGATTCCCTATGATTGAAACCCTATTACAGGCCATTCTTGAGCAGATAGACCAACCTAAAAAAGATATTGAGAAAAATCTAAGGGCTTTATTAAATGAAGCTGTAGAAAAAATGGATCTGGTTTCTAAACAGGAAATGGAACGGCAGCGTGTTGCCCTACAAAATGCCAATTTGCGTCTCGAACAGCTTACGCAACAGGTCAATATGCTGGAAGAGACTTTAAAGAACAAAAAATAAGCACTTTAACAGTGCACTTGAAGACCATAATCAACAAAAATAAGATCATAACGGAACAATAAAATGTCTTTTGCCAAAATTTACACCCGGGGGGTGCTGGGGCTACATGCGCCTTCTATTGAAGTTGAAGTTCATGTGAGTCAGGGGCTTCCCTCCCTGACTATTGTAGGCCTTCCTGAAGCTGCGGTACGTGAAAGTAAAGATCGGGTTCGCTCGGCGATCATTAATAGCGGCTTTCAGTTTCCCACCAAACGCCTTACTATTAACTTGGCTCCTGCCGATTTGCCCAAAGATGGATCACGTCTGGATCTACCGATTGCCTTGGGGATTTTGGTTGCTTCGGGCCAGCTCCCTGAACAAAGTACAGAACAGATTGAATTTATTGGTGAACTGGCTCTAGATGGCTGCTTGCGTCCGGTAAGCGGCACACTGGCAATTGCCATGGCGTGTCAAAAAGTACAGCATCAGCTGATACTGGCAGAAGCAAATGCAATGGAAGCAGCGCAGCTCCCTGACTTTCAGGTCTACGGAGCACAGCACCTAAAACAGGTTTGCCAGCATTTACTACAGCAACAGCCATTATTACCGGTTAAAGGTAAACTATCTGAAGCTGCTCAAGATTATAAACTGGATTTGGCAGATATTAAGGGGCAACTGCGCCCACGGCGTGCTTTGGAAATTGCAGCAGCAGGCGGTCACTCTCTACTTTTTAAGGGCCCTCCTGGAACTGGAAAGACCCTGCTGGCTTCAAGGTTACCCAGCATTTTACCTCCGCCCAATGCCCAGGAAAATCTTGAAGTTGCCAGTATCTATTCAATTGCCAATGTTCAGCATCCCTTTGGACAACGGCCTTTTCGGGCTCCACACCATACTGCATCTGCTATTGCGCTGGTCGGCGGCGGCTCGCAACCCAAGCCTGGTGAGATCACTCTGGCACATTTAGGTGTTTTATTTCTAGATGAGCTTCCTGAATTTGACCGCAAAGTACTGGAGGTTTTACGTCAGCCACTCGAGTCTAAGGAAATTGTTATTTCTCGGGCTTCCCGGCAAATGACTTTTCCGGCCAACTTCCAGTTGGTAGCAGCTATGAATCCTTGTCCATGTGGCTATGCATTTAATCAGGATAACCGTTGCCAGTGTTCAGCGGATGCAATTAAGCGCTATCAGAACCGTATTTCCGGTCCATTGCTGGACCGGATTGATCTGCATATTGATGTGCCACCCTTGCAGGCGCATGAACTCCAGCAAACTACACCTGCTGAGAATTCAGACACAGTCAGGAAACGTGTCATTTTAGCTTATGAACAGCAGCTCCAACGCCAGAGTTGCCTTAACCAGCTGCTTTCCCCTAAACAGCTCGAACTGCATGCACAGCTGGACCAAAGCTCACTACGTATAATTGAAATGGCACAGCAACGACTCAATCTCTCTGCCCGTGCTTATCACCGGGTTTTACGTGTAGCCAGAACCATTGCTGATCTGGCACTTTCCAAAGAAATCCAGACAAGTCATTTAAGTGAAGCGCTTTCTTACCGCAGTCAGTCCTGAACTAAAAAAGCCAAGACAGATTCAGATCAGCTTGGCTTTTACTTCTGAGAATGCTTAAAAACTGTATTTTAAGCCAAGTACCACTTTATTCTTTTGTTTATCATCCATACGGTCATATCCACCAATAATATAATCCAGACTCATATTGGCTCCGGTATCTCCTAAAGGGTGACTTAAACCGACAGTAAAATGTCTGAAATTGAAATCTTCTGTCGTCGTAATAAATTCGTCATCATCACCATAGTAATAAGCGCCCAGAGCAAAATTTGCAGTAAAAGCTTGTGGTAAAGCCCGACTGTAAGTGGCTAGCAGATAGGTATCACCCTGATTACCCCAAGTGGTATTTTGGGTCAGCGTCTGGGCAGTAATACCAAAATCTTTATAATTTAAGCCAAGCAGTGTTTCAAAGCCGTCAGAGTCAACATCTGAGTTATAGTAATAATAGTAAGTACCGCCTATCGTGAAGCCGGTATCTTCATTGATTGAACCTTTATAACCCAGATAAAAATCATGCTCAAAAGAGTCACCACCCTCATAGCTTTCGGTCAGTGGATCGTAATCAGCCAAAGAATAGTCCAGACTGGAACCCCAATACCCCGCATAAAACCCAGATGGATGGCTATAATCCAGCCCACCTTGTATAGTTGCACCCGAGTTCTCAGGAACATTCGTCAGACCACGCAGGTTATAGCTGGAAAATACTCCGATATTTCCGGTAACCTCTCCCGGAAAAGGAAAAGGCCGGGTTTCTTCTGCGAGACTTAAGCCAGAAACTCCACTGATAACTGTAAAAAGAGCAGCTTTAAGAATATTTTTTGACATCTTGTATCCCCTTTAGAGAGTGGCGTATATTGTTTGGTTTGTTTTTAAAATTCACGCCTAAGACTTAGCAATAGTTATGCCAATTTATTGTTTTTAAGATGATCAAATAATAATAAATTAAAGTTTGCTATTCGACTGGGTCCTACTTAAAAAATCGAATAAATGTCTAAATAACAAAATCTACTTCAGTGGGCCTTATTATTTTTAATAATGTAAACAGAATACTGTGACTTTGGTTGTGAATTTTAATTCAGATAAAGCGATACACTTTTTATTCAAGACCATAATTCAAGTTAATAATAATGATTATTATTATATAAAAATACTTTTATTTAATTCTTTTCTTAAAATAATATTCTGATATTGAAAGTAAATTTTAAAATAAAACATCTTATAATGAGTTTTTTAAAAGATTACTTAAAGAATTATAAATGTAAATATTGCATAACTTTAGTGTAATAAAGATAATAAAAACGTTATTTTTTTATAAAATTTATATAAAATCTAACCTAATTTTGTGTTTTTTCTAAACAAAATAGTAATTTATCTTATTTATGAGGCTCCAATGCTAAAAGTCCAAAAACTTACTTTAGCAGTTCTAATTCATGCTATTGGCCTAACCTCAGTCTACGCTAGCGAACAAAGTGAAGCGAAAGGATTTGTCGAAGATGCTGAAGGATCAGTTTTATTCCGCAACGGTTATCTTTACCGTGATAAAAAAAATGGTGTTCATGACACAAGTTCATGGGCACAAACAGCCATTTTTAATTTAGAGTCTGGTTTTACTAAAGGTATCGTTGGCTTCGGGGTAGGAGCTGTCGGTGATTTATCATTTAAAATCGGGGATAATAAAAACTCTGCTAACAATATGATTCCTCGTGACAGTAATGGGGAACCTTATGACCACTGGGCTCGTGGTGGCGCAACTGTGAAAGCTCGTATGTCTAACACCACAGTCCGCTATGGTACTCAAGTTCTGGATTTGCCAGTACTGGCAAGTAACACTGCACGTTTGGTCCCTGAATACTTTACAGGTGTACTGGCAAACAGCAGTGAAATTGAAAATCTGGAACTGATTGCCGGTAAATTTACTAAAGACCAGATGTCTGATCAGATTTCTACAGACGGAAATAACCTTGATCGTGCAGTAGTTTGGGGCGCCAAGTACAAGTTTAATGACCAGATAAATGCTTCATATTACGGTTTAGACTCTAAGGATAAATTAGAGCGTCACTATATAAATGCTAATTACAAGTTGCCTTTAGCTAATGACAGTTCTATTACTTATGACTTCAGTGGTTATCACACTGAATGGGATAGAGATGCAGTAACTGGTTATACGACAGCAAGTAATCCGGCAGACCGATCAAATAATATTTGGGCAATTTCTGGAACTTATAACCAGAACGCGCATACGGTAATGCTCGCCTATCAGCAAAATACAGGCAATACTGGTTATGACTATGCTTATAATGCTGATGGTTTCCAAAGTATCTATTTGCCAAACTCATACCTTTCTGACTTTATTGGAAACCATGAAAAGTCAGCTCAAGTTCAATACAATCTTAACTTCAATGACTACGGTATACCGGGCTTAAACTGGACGACTGCATTTGTTTACGGCTGGGATATCAAAACTCCAACTACGGATGATGCTCAAGAACGTGAATTCTTCAATCAGGTAAAATATACTGTTCAATCTGGTTTTGCTAAAGATGCAAGCCTTCGTATCCGTAACTCGTACTATCGAGCAAGTGATGCATACCAAGGTATGTACATTGGTGATACTAATGAATGGCGTATATTCTTAGATGTTCCTGTGAAATTATTTTAATTTTTAGAACTGTTTAAGTGAAAAAAACCTGCACATTATGCAGGTTTTTTTATTGCGTCCTTAATTATCAGAATAACAACGCCGCGCCTAAGACAAATTATTTATTTGCTTCAGCATAGGCAGAAATTGAGCTCAACACTTCTTGTTTAGCTACATCTGCACCTTCCCAACCACTTAACTTAACCCACTTACCTGGTTCAAGATCTTTATAGTGCTGGAAGAAATGTTCAATTTGGCTGATCAATAAAGGTGGCAGATCGGTATATTCTTGAACGTCTTTATAAATTGGCGTTAACTTTTCGTGTGGTACAGCAACAAGTTTGGCATCTACACCGCCGTCATCTTCCATGTTCAATTTACCGACTGGACGGCAACGAATAACTGAACCTGGTTCAACCGGATATGGTGTAACAACCAAGACATCTAGTGGGTCACCATCCAACGATAAAGTATTTGGCACATAACCATAGTTCGCTGGATAGAACATGGCGGTACCCATAAAACGGTCTACAAATAGTGCATCAGAGTCTTTATCAATTTCATATTTGATCGGTGCTGCATTTGCAGGAATTTCAATAATTACATAGATGTCATTTGGTGCATCTTTACCCGCTGGGATATTGCTGTAGCTCATAGCCGTACTCTTTAACAGTGAAGTCTTCAGATCCTGTCACTATTACGGACAGGATCAAACCGATGAAATTATAACGCCAGCTCACTAAAAATGAAGATTTATCTGAGCAATGCTTTAATCAACTAATCTTGATGGTAATAATCAGCAGAAATATTGGACAGAGTAGTGAAAGGCACCAGATGATCGAGCGTAACATGGCCAGATTGGCCAGGTAACAAATACCATAGATGACCCGTAACACCAGATAGGCCAAACCTAAGGTCATAATAATGCCCTGTGGTACGACCATGTACTCTGCCATTAACACTGCCGCAATAAAAAGCGGTAAACTCTCAAAACTGTTCTGCTGTGCCGCATTGGCCCTGGCAGCAACACCTTTGGTCTGGGCAAGAAATTCACGTGGATTCTGGTTATCTCTGGCTTTAAATCCACCAGCCATCTTGGCAATGCCTGTAAATACATAGGGCAACAGACAAGCTGCTAAAATGATATAAATGATCCCGCTTATGCCATGCATGAATATTGTTCTCATCAATTCCCAGTGAAAGATATATCATAGCATGGTGTTTTAGCGACAAATTTTGTTAAATATAGTGTTTTTATAAATCTGATGAGTGAACACGGCATGTTAGCACCTGATGAAAAAGATATGTTTGAAGTGCTGGAGAAACAGCAGCAGCATCAGCGTCAAGTTGACCGCGTTTTTAAGATCGTACTGCCTATTACTGCATTTTTACTGAGTGTTATCTGCGCCAATATGAACTGGACATCCTGGTTGGGCACTTTTATTATCCTGACTATAGCCTTTTATGCAGTTGGTATTAAACGTTTACCACTCTGGCACTGGCTGGTCATTGTACTCATCTACTGTCTGATTGATAACTTTCTGACCTATAAAACTCTTCATATTTCAGGTTTAAGTCGTCAGTTTGGTACGATGTTTATTTTTCTCGGTATAGTGGGTATTGGACGGCCTTATTTTGACCGGTGGTTAATGAAAAAATAATTTTGGGGCAATAAAAAAGCGCCCGAAGGCGCTTTTATTTTAAGCAGTTTTTCGTAAATCTTTACGCAGGATTTTACCAACATTTGATTTTGGTAATTCTTCCATAAACTCCACATAACGCGGGCGTTTATAACCGGTCAGATTTTCTTTAGCAAATGCCAGAACTTCTTCAGTTGTTAAGGAAGGATCTTTTTTAACTACAAACAGTTTAGGCACTTCACCTGATTTCTCGTCTGCCACACCAATAGCAGCCACTTCCAGTACTTTAGGATGTTTAGCAATCACTTCTTCAATTTCAGATGGATAAACATTAAAGCCAGAAACCAGAATCATATCCTTTTTACGGTCTACAATTTTTACATAGCCCCGGTCATTCATGATGCCGATATCACCGGTGCGGAAAAAGCCGTCTTTAGTCATGACTTTTTCAGTTTCTTCCGGACGATTCCAGTAGCCTTTCATTACCTGTGGACCACGGATCGAGATTTCTCCCTGCTCACCCAAAGCAACTTCGTTACCATCATCATCCAGAATAGCCACTTCTGTTAATGGCAGTGGGATACCAATCGTGCCGCTAAATTCTGTAGAGGCTGGTGGATTAGCAGTTGCCACTGGTGAGGTTTCAGACAGGCCATAACCTTCAATGATAGTAGTTCCGGTAACCCGTTTCCAGGCTTCAGCCGTAGATGGCAGTACAGCCATACCGCCCCCCATAGCCATTTTCATTTTGCTATGGTCAAGCTGCTTGAACTCTTCGTTATGCACCAGTGCATTGAACAGTGTATTAACCGCCGGGAAGAATGATGGCTGATATTTACGCAGCTCTTTAATAACGCCTGGTAGATCACGCGGATTAGGAATCAGAACGTTTGCTTGGCCTTTATACATGCCATACAGGGCACAAACCATAAATGCAAAGATATGATAAAGCGGTAGCGCACAGAAAATACGGTCATTTTTGTCCCCATCTGTTGCACCAAATTTGCTCTGAAAAATACCGTCACATTGCAACATGTTGGCAACCAGATTCCGATGTGTCAGTTCGGCGCCTTTGGATACCCCTGTAGTTCCGCCCGTATACTGAAGAACTGCAGTATCACTTAAGGTCAGATTGGGGCGCTTATAATTGCTTGGATTAGCTTTTGCCAGTGCTGCATTAAACTTGATATGCCCCGGAATATTCCATTCTGGAATCTGCTTGCGTACTTTGCGCAGGACAAAGTTTACCAGTGTGCCTTTCAAGGTACCCAGCATGTCGCCTACCGAAGCAACCACCACATGCTTGACTGGTGTTTTACCAATAATTGCCTGATAGACAGAAGCAAAGTTTTCTACAATAACCAATACTTCAGAACCTGAATCATTCAGCTGATGTTCAAGTTCACGCGCTGTATAAAGCGGGTTGACGTTGACTAATATGAGGCCGGCACGGAATACACCGAGTGCAACAACAGGATATTGCAGGACATTTGGCATCATAACCGCAACACGTGTGCCTTTTGCTAACCCCAAGCTTTGCAAATAGGCAGCAAACTTGCGGCTTGCTTCCTCAAGTTCATTAAAGGACATGGCTTTATCCATAAAGATAAAGGCGTCACGTGTACCAAACTTTTGGAAATTACGTTCGAAAATATCGACCAGCGAGGTATCTTCTGGGGGTAATTCTACAGTTTCCGGTATCCCTGTCTTTTGGTATTCAGCGAACCAAATCTTTTCCATAATGCCATTTTCTCCAATCAATATCCTTAGTCAAATATTTTTCAATGACGAGCCTATTTTTTAACTTGTTTATGCTCGATCATCGCATCCATCTTCACGAATACATTCACATATATAACGTATTTATGAACATGGATGCTAGTATTATCTTTGAATCAGGAGTCTATTTACTTTTTGATATCCTCTTGGCAGAAGTTGCCCTTTAGACGCTCTTTTTCCTAAGTATTTATCTAAATCGCCCGGTTTTATATTAAGAATTTTCTGACCTGCAATTACCTGAATTATTTCATTTAAATTCAAAGTTGTCATAGATAATAGCTGCTCGTCCTGCTCAAGTTGTATCAACTTGTTTCCTTTACCCTTGTTGAGACTTGGCAATTCTGACACGGGTAAGACCAGCAAGCGGCCTGTATCAGTTAATAAGGCCAGATGAGAGCAATCTGGATTTACCAGTAACGGTAAAGCTTTGCCACCTTCAGGAATACTGAGAAATGCCTTACCGGCTTTGGCATTAGTATCCAGCTGTTTTGCCTGGGTTTTAAAGCCATAACCCTTAGAACTAATCGCGATAATTTCCTGATCATCTTCTTCAACCAGTATCTGAATAAAGGAAACACCATTCGCTGGAGAAAGTTTAGAACTGAGCGGTTCTCCCAGACCTCTTGCAGAAGGCAGGCTGTTGATAGCCAGTGCATAACTCCGGCCGGTTTCATCCAGAATATAAACACGCTGGTTACTTTTACCAGAAGCATGACTTAAATACTGATCTCCAGCACGATAGTTAAGTTTTTCTGCATCGACATCTGCACCTTTAGCAGAGCGAATCCAGCCTGCTTCTGATAGAATTACAGTGACTGGTTCTGCCGGAATCAGGTCCTGTTCACGCATCTGAACCGCACCTTCACGCTCCACAATAGGAGAACGGCGCTCATCCCCAAATTTTTTGGCGTCTTCTTTTAATTCACCAATAATCAGATTCTTTAAAGACTCAGGATTAGCCAGCTGTTCACGAATAAGAGCAGCACGTGCCGAAAGCTCATCCTGTTCCTGACGGATTTCCATTTCCTGAAGCTTGGCCAAGTGCCGCAGTTTTAATTCAAGAATTGCCTCAGCCTGGGTTTCATCAATTTTAAAGGTCTGAATCAGTACGGCCTTGGGATGATCTTCTTCACGAATAATGTGGATTACAGTATCAATATCCAGATAAGCAATTAAAAGTCCGGCCAATATATGCAGACGTTTTTCAATCTTGTTGAGATGATACTGCAGTCGGCGGGTAACTGTCTCTTTACGGATTTCAATCCATTCCAGCAGGATTTTCCGGATAGATTTAACCTGTGGACGCCCATCGGCACCAATCATGTTCAGATTGACGCGGTAACTACTTTCCAAATCCGTAGTAGCAAACAGATGGCTCATCACGGTATCGGCATCTACCCGGTTAGAGCGCAGGACAATGACCAGGCGGGTCGGATTGACATGATCAGACTCATCCCGAAGATCACTAACTAATGGCAGCTTTTTGCCCTGCATCTGGTCAGCAATCTGGGTAATAATTTTGGAGCCTGAGACCTGATAAGGCAGCTCGGTAATAATAATTTCATTTTTTTCGACCGTATACACTGCACGCATACGATAACTGCCACGCCCGGTAGACTGGATTTTTAGCAGTTCATCTTTTGAGGTGATAATTTCAGCTTTAGTCGGCAGGTCAGGTCCTGGAATATACTCGGCCAGTTTGGCCTCGCTGGTATTCGGATTACGGATTAATGCAATAGTTCCCTTAATGACTTCACGCAGGTTATGCGGCGGAATATCTGTTGCCATACCAACCGCGATGCCTGTAGTACCATTCATAAGAATATTAGGTACGCGGGCAGGCAAGGTTACCGGTTCTTTAAGCGAGCCATCAAAGTTATCCTGCCATTCTACTGTGCCCTGCCCAAGTTCAGATAATAATACTTCACTATACTGGGACAGCTTCGCTTCGGTATAACGCATGGCTGCAAATGATTTTGGATCATCCGGTGAACCCCAGTTACCTTGGCCTTCAATAAACGGATAACGGTAGCTGAACGGCTGTGCCATCAATACCATAGCTTCATAACAGGCCGAGTCACCATGCGGATGATATTTACCCAGCACATCACCCACTGTACGCGCGGATTTTTTTGGCTTGCCACTGTGTTTCAGACCAAGTTCACTCATAGCATAAACGATACGGCGTTGAACAGGTTTAAGGCCATCACTAATATGCGGCAAGGCACGATCCATGATTACATACATGGCATAGTTCAGGTAAGCCTGTTCGGTAAATTCTGCTACTGAGCGGTTTTCTGTCGCATGATGCGCAAGGCTTGTCATAACAACCTATAATCCTAAATCAATCGTTTTTATCTGGGTTCTTATGCTATGCCGCACCTGCCAGATACACAAGAGTATGCCGGAATACAGTGCGACAATTTATGTCTTATAATGTGAAACTAAACGTTTTAGAATTTTTAGGCAACCGGAAAACCATGAGATAGCCCAACTTTACAGGCCAATTGACTCCAGTGTTTTACCCTTGGTTTCTTCACCCAGAATAATGATCACCAGCGCTACAGTAACCAGGACCAATGTAAACATCAGGAACACATGGCTAAAGCCATGGTCTGCTACCATCATTTGTGTCACTACCAGTGGCGCCAGTATGCCGCCCATGCGGCCAACGGCTGAAGCCCAGCCTGAACCAAAAGCCCGGATATTGGCCGGATACTGTTCCGGGGTATATGTATAGAGTACGCCCCATGCGCCGAGGTTGAAGAAAGACATCAGACAGCCCCAGAACATGATCATACTGACACTAGAAGCCTGACCGAAGAAATAGGCCGAGACTGCACAAAACCCAATAAAACCCGCCAGAGTGATTTTACGGCCTAATTTCTCGACCAGCCAGGCTGCCACAATATAACCTGGAAGCTGGGCCAAAATCATAATCAGGACATATTCAAAGGACTGGACAATACTATAACCCTGTTTAACCAGCAGGCTAGGTAACCAGGTAAAAATTCCATAATAAGAGTAGACGATCCCAAACCAGATTAGCCATAACATCAGACTGCGACGCGCAAACTGCCCTGACCAGAGCTGTTTGAACGAAACACTTTTCTGGCTAGCAACCGGTTGAACCTCTAGTGTTTCTATTACCTCTACACCACACTGGCGTTCCAGTTGCTGTACTAATATATGCGCCTCATTAATCCGGCCACGGTTAATCAGATAAGGGACAGACTCCGGTACTTTTTTAAGAATAATAAAAATATATAAAGCAGGCAGTCCACCAATTAAGAAAGCCACATGCCAGCCAAAGCTGGGAATAATAAAATAGGATATCAGAGCTGCTACCAGCCAACCTAAACCCCAAAAGCTTTCCAGCAGTACAATAAAACGGCCACGCACATGTGCCGGTACATATTCACTGACCAGTGTTACTGCAACCGGTAACTGCCCTCCCAGCCCCAAGCCCACAATAAAACGAAAAATCAGCAACCAGGTAAGATTCGGTGCTACAGCACAAAGTGCGGTAGCTACGCTATAAACTCCCAGCGTAGTCGCAAATACTGTACGTCGTCCGAAACGGTCAGCCAGCCCTCCTGAAAAAACAGCACCAATAGCCATTCCTACAAAGCCGATACTGACAATCCAGCCACTCTGTACCGGTGTCAGTGCCCAGTCCTTGACCAGAGTTGCCATGATAAAAGCAATAATTCCGGTATCCATGGCATCAAACATCCAGCCCAGACCCACTACCCATAACAGGGTATAATGAAATCTGCCAATCGGCAGGCGCTGTACTCGTGAGACTAAATCCATGCTGCAGTACTCTGGTAATTCAAGTTTTGATTGATGGTCAGGACAAATCTTTAGAGGATGCTGAACTATCATCTTCATCTTTATAAATAAATTTTGGCATTTCCAGACCAAAATAAATAGCAATCAACCGCAAGGTAAAGCCAAATACCAGAGTTGCAATCACTGTCAATTCAAGCGATAAACCCAGATTCAGACAGCTCCAGTAGCAGATCACTGCCACAAAAGAGATACTGGCATACAGTTCACGGCGGAATACTAGAGGCACGTCGTTACATAGAATATCTCGCAAAATACCACCAGAGACCCCGGTAAGCACTCCTGCAACTGCCGAAACCACGAAACCATGTCCCATTTGCAGGGCAATCTGACAGCCAATAATAGTAAAACCAATAAGGCCCAAGGCATCCAGAACCAGAAAGATATTCCGTAAATGACGCATCCATTTAGCAATCAAAATAGTAAAAAAAGCTGCTGCACAGGTCAGCACCAAATATTCAGGATGTTTCACCCAAGTGAGAGGATAATGACCCAATAGCACATCCCGGACCGAACCTCCTCCTAATGCAGTCACGCAGGCAATCAGCACTACACCAAACCAGTCCATGCTGCGTCGCCCGGCAGATAAAGCGCCAGTCATGGCTTCGGCTGTAATTGCAATAATATAAATTATAGTGAGAAGCATTGCCCTGTGTTCCGTCCAGGCTAAAAATAGCGCTATTTTAAGTTAAAGTTGCCAGAAAAGGGGCACAGCATTGCTTAAATTTTTTACCTGAACCACAAATACATGGCTGTTTCATGGTAACCGGCATATCAACCGTCGGGTCCAGAAAAAACCATTGTCCAGCCTGCTGCACAAAATACGATATTTCATGATGAAGTTGTGGCTGCTCGCCATCATAATAATGAGCTCTAAATTCGACTTCAGCATGATGTTTGGTCAGCTTTTCTTTAAAGTTGATTACTTCAAGTCCTAACCAGCGATTTGTCTCACTCCACTGCTGTATAGCAGGTACTTCGAGATAAGGCTGTTGGCCAGATGCTGTAGTTTTTACGATATAGCCAATTTGCTGTAAAGCAAAAGCACTGTAGCGCGAACGCATCAGCTGTTCAGCATGTACCGCTCGGGTTTTGCCACTATGGAGAGGTTCACAGCAATCTTTATATAAGCCTTTACCACATGGACATGATGCGCCTGACATAAGCTGAATCCAAAAAAATAGCCCTTATGAAAGGGCTATTGTAGCGAATTTTCTAATACAGCTTCTAACGATATTCTTCATCAGATGCCGGCTGGTCACTGGTCATAATATGGATTTTCTCAATTTTATGACCGTCCATGGTGACCACTTCAAAGATATGCCCATCTGCCTGTAGCTTTTCACCATTTACAGGTAAGTGGCCCAAGTGATACAGCATATAACCCGATAACGTTGAATACTGCTCACTTTCGTCAACCAAATTACGGCCCAGCAATAAGGAAACATGTCGAATATCGGTTGAGCCTTCCAGCATCAGTGAACCATCCTCGAGGCTCTCTGCAGCCGCTTCCAGCTCATCTTCATCCGGAAATTCACCGGCGATGGCTTCAAGTACATCAATCGGTGTAGCGATACCTTCAATAGAACCATATTCATTTAAAACAATTGCCATCTGTAAGGGTGCCTGACGTAACTGTTCCATTACCATCAGAACCTGAGCATTTTCATGCACAATCACCGGTTCACGCAGATGTTTTTCGAAATTTAGAGTCCCGGTCTCAATGTATTCATTCAGGACTTTATGGGTCAATGCAATACCGGCAATATTATCAAGCTCTCCATGCGCCACAATCAGGCGGGAATGCGTCATGCTTAAGAGACGCTCTTTAATGACTTCAGTATCTTCATCCAGATCAATCCATTCAAGCTCTGGACGTGGAGTCATCACGGATTTGACCGGTCTTTCGGCAAGTCCAAGTACGCCCTGCACCATTACACTGTGGTATACACCATTTTTTTCATCAAAAACTTCATCGGCAAAAGCGCGTGTTGCCAGCACATCTTCCGGCTCGTTTGATGGTGACTCATTACTATTGCTGGTATTTTTACCGCCGAGCATCCGCATCACTGCTGAGGCAGTGCGATAACGTAAATCGGTGGTGGTTACCAGCTTTTCCTGGTTACGACGCATGGTCTGGTTGACCATTTCTACCAGCACCGAGAAGCCAATTGCAGCATACAGGTAGCCTTTTGGAATATGGAAGCCAAAGCCTTCAACCACCAGCGAGAAGCCGATCATCATCAAAAAGCCTAGACACAGGATCACTACGGTCGGGTGGCGATTGACAAACTCCATGAGTGGTTTAGATGCCCACAACATGATTCCCACAGCAATAATGACTGCAATCATCATGACCGAAAGTTCTTTCACCATGCCTACTGCCGTGATCACGCTGTCAAGCGAGAATACCGCATCAAGCACAACAATCTGGACAATAACCATCCAGAAGGCCGCATGTACCGGATTTTCTTCTTTATGTGCATGATTACTTTCAATCCGCTCATGCAGTTCCATTGTCCCCTTAAAGAGCAAGAATACCCCACCGAACAGCAGGATCAGGTCACGGCCGGAAAACGGATGATCAAAAATATGGAAGAGAGGATCAGTTAAGGTGACCACCCAGGCAATAGAAGCAAGCAGGACCAGCCGCATCCCCAGAGCCAGGATCAGACCCAAAATACGTGCGGTATTTCGCTGATGTGGCGGCAGTTTTTCAGCCAGAATGGCAATAAATACCAAGTTATCAATACCCAGTACAATTTCCAGAACGACCAGAGTAACCAGGCCTACCCAAGCAGAAGGATCAGACATCCATTCAAAAATCATTGAACATGCTCCTGCTGGCGACTTACACTTTCTCTTGGAGAACTGTTACTGAAGTCCCGGATTCGGGTCACTATTTTTTCTTTATAAAAGTCAGGATATTCGGAGCGACTACAACCACTGCCCATGTTGATCAATATGTTGTTTAACAGATTTTCAGTATAGGCAAGATTTTTTAGAAATTCATCTTTTTTGTTTTTCAATCTTGTGCTCTTCACCAACTTGATACAAACCCTATCTAAAACCATTATAGCCTTCTACTGAAGATGTCATATTTTTTACTTAAGCTAGAGCTAGAGCGAGAAAAAAGAACATGCTAAGGTAAAAATATAATGATGAATAGTGTACTAGAAATGAGAAATGCCCCAGTTAATCCTGAACCAAGAACAACTCAGCATTTGGTAGCTTTATATTGTGGTTCGCGTCCGGGCAACAATCCAATTTACCGTGAAAAAGCAATTGAACTTTCCCAAGGACTGGCACAACATGGGTTTGGCATCGTTTATGGCGGTGCCAGTATCGGCCTGATGGGTCAAGTGGCTGACAGCGTATTGGAAGCTGGCGGTGAAGTCGTAGGGGTAATTCCAGAATTTATGCTGGATTATGAAATTGCCCATAACCAGCTGACAGAGCTGCATATTGTTGCAAGCATGCATGAACGTAAAGCACTCATGGCAGAACGAGCCAGTGCTTTTGTTGCCCTGCCGGGTGGTTTGGGTACCTTTGAAGAGATTCTGGAAATTGCCACTTGGGGGCAGCTGAATCAGCACCAGAAGCCGATGATTTTATATAATGTAAATGGTTTTTATAATGCACTGATCAACCAGCTGGATCATGCAGTACAAGAAGGTTTTCTGCCTGCTCAGCATCGCGCCAAAATTGTAGTGTGTGAACACAGTAAAGCCATCTTTAATGCAATGAAGAACCTGAACAGTCCAAGCCGCTTTGCAATTTAGTCAACTAACTGTAAAAAACGGGCTTAGGCCCGTTTTTTTAATATTATGTCCCCGAAATCAGCTGATAGAGCCAAGGTAAGGTGGTTGCCAAAAGTACGCTTACAGCCAGTCCGAAGAGCAACTTCATAGCATCTTTACTGACATTGCGTGAAGTCCGGTGCCGGTTTACTTCAACCAGGTGCATTGACATGGCAAACTCACGCCCGGCCAGGAGACCCAAAAAGACCCAAGTGGTACTCATCGGAATATTGCTCCATTCCTTGAACACCAGCAGAATAAAGGCATAGATAAAATCAATAATGGTGGCTGAGCGAATATCTGCTACACCTGTTTTGGTATCAATAATATTCTGGATTTTCCCGCCGCGCTGGTAAAAAATGACGCCTAGCAAAATAATAAAGACCGAAATGGCAAATATCATAAAACCAAGAGGAACCACACGGGGAACATAGACAAAAATATTGGCCAGATCCTGAATCAGCCATTGGCTCCATAAAAATGCAGTCGAGACCCATTGCAGACCAATCCAGAATTTGGGAGTAGGATGATGCCGGGTCTGGCTAAAATAAACAGAGATTCTTTTAATAACAAAACGATAAACCAAAATTGCCACAATAAAAGCCACTGCATAACCCATCATTGATTTGGTCAGCATTGAACCCAGACTGCTTGGTGAGAAAATAGTAAGAACCAGAAAAGTAGTACTGACCGGAATACCGTAGCGCGTAAGCAGAATCAGTAATATGGGAGGAACTATATATAACCAGGTAATTCCTTCTTCAGGAAAAGGAATAGTTTCCAGACGTCCATAGGAAGCATCGCCGATACCCGAAGTCCACCAGCCATACATCAGCACTACCGCTAGAATACTGCTGGTATATAGCCATAGTACCCACCAGGGACGATGGGCATTGGATGAAATAAACGTACCTAAGGTTTGTGGCACATCATTTCCGACAATTGAATAAGCTGCTAGACAGAAGCCTACAATCATAAAAATTTCGATTGTCATAGAGGTCAGGATTCTCTTGAAGAATAAGTATCACGACTGCCCCAAGCGGTCGGCTGTGACAAGATTATGACATTTTTATTGCAGCTTCATGACATTCTGATGACGAGAATTTTTTGAGAAATTTACCTTTAAAGAATAAATAAAATATTTTAATGTGAGGCTTATTTGCAAATTAATCATTACTGAGAAAGTACAGAGCACTACAGGACTTTTATTCTAGATTCGATAAACTATCAAAAAATATCATTATTTATAATATTATGGCTGTTACCGCTGAGCATCAACCTGTACAAGCTGAATACCGTCTTTTAGTTTTTTTGGTATCGATCGGCTTCTTCATGCAAGGTCTGGACACCACCATTGTCAATACGGCAATTGCGTCAATGGCCGAGCAGCTGAATGAAGACCCGCTCAAGATGCATAGTGTAGTGGTGGCCTATGTACTGGCCTCAGCAGCCTGTATTCCACTAAGTGGCTGGTTGGCTGACCGTTTTGGTGTGCGCAATACTTATCTTTCAGCCATTGTAATTTTTACCCTAGCTTCACTGGGCTGTGGTCTGTCTGAAAACTTGAACCAGCTGTTGTTTTTCCGGGTAATTCAGGGCGCTGGTGCTGCTTTACTTTTGCCCATCGGCCGGCTATCTATGCTGAAAATTATTCCGCGTACACAATTCCTCTCAGCCATGAGCCTGATGAGCTTGGCAGGGCTGCTTGGGCCATTGATGGGCCCTACTCTCGGTGGCTGGTTTGTTGAAGCATTTTCATGGCACTGGATTTTTCTGATTAATGTTCCGATTGGTCTGCTCGGCTGTATCATGACCTTTAAAGCCATGCCGAATGTCACCGAAGCCAATGTCAGTTCATTTGACTTTAGTGGTTTTATTCTGCTTGTGCTGAGTATGGTCGGTATATCACTGTCTATTGAAGTGATTTCTAATGAAAACTACTCCAATACCTTAGGCTGGATATTATTTGCTGTAGGAGCCATCGCTATGATGGCATATGCTACGCATGCACACTGGCATCAGAATGCCCTGTTCCGTAGCAGCCTGTTCCGAAAAAATCCTGTATTTTCAATTGGAATATTAGGTAACTTTTTTGCACGGCTCGGTGGAAATTCAATTCCCTTTGTATTGCCGTTAATGTTACAGGTTGCATTTGATATCAGTCCGCTACAGACCGGTCTGATGATGATTCCACTGGTTTTGGGTTCCCTGATTTCTAAACCACTGATCAGGCCGCTGATTTCAAGATTTGGTTATCGCCGTTTTCTTATTGCCAATACTTGTCTGGTCGGTTTAACTATTGCCAGTTTTGCCTTGACTACTGCCGATACACCCATCTGGTTAAGAACTTTACATTTTCTGGTAATGGGTCTGCTTAACTCCCTGCAGTTTGTATCAATGAATACTCTGACCCTAAAAGATTTGCCCCAGCAGGATGCCAGTAAAGGTAATAGCTTTCTTTCCATGATTCAGATGGTCTCCATGAGTATCGGGGTAGCGCTGGCTGGTACACTGATTAATATTTTTAGTAATTACTATGGTCCAGTTGATGTTAGCAAGGCCTTTCATTCTGCCTTGATCTGCCTGGGTCTGATCAATATCTTGGCAGTGCTGATCTTTTGGCGTGTTCCAGATGAAAAGCAGATACAGCCGGAGTCCTGAATTTGACTCGAACTTTTAGTAGAAGCAGTTTATGCTTAAGCCTTCTGCCTATTACCTGCTAAGTTATGCCTCAGACTATTTCGCCAAAAATTGCCTGGTCATGGATGCTGGCCGTTGTTGGAAGCCTGCTGCTACTGGGTTTAGTACTGCTGAGTGTATTTAGCAACCGGCCACAGGCGGGAGAAGAATTCCCTGTTCAGGGTTTTGATGTTTCGCATCATCAGGGTGATATTGACTGGAAGCAAATTTCTCCCAAGCGCTATCAGTTTGTCTATTTAAAGGCGACAGAAGGAGGAGATTTTCAGGACCGTAAATTCCAGCACAACTGGCTGGCTGCACGCGAACAAGGCTTACGCGTAGGCGCCTATCATTTTTACCGCCTATGCCGTAATGGCGCAGTACAGGCCGATAATTTTATACAGACTGTACCGCATAAAGCAGACGCGCTTGCTCCGGTAATTGATCTTGAATACGATAGTAACTGTATTAATACCTATACCAAGGAGCAGTTACTTAAAGAAATCCAGCTGATGCATGACCGCCTGAAAACTCACTATGGCAAGCCGCCCATATTTTATGTATCCAAAAACTTTTATCATCTGGTACTAACCGACAGTTTTCCACATACCCCACTCTGGATTCGTGATTATGATGGAATGCCCGAGCTGAAGGATAAACGTGCCTGGAGCTTTTGGCAGTACAGCCGTCAGGGGAAAATTAAGGGAATTCCCAAACCGGTAGATTTGAATGCCTACCGGGGCAGTCCCGCAGAATGGCAGCGTTATCTGAAAAATATCGGTCTGAGTCCTGAACTCTGATGCGCAAGATTATTCATATCGATATGGATGCATTCTATGCGTCAGTTGAGCTGCGGGAGCGGCCGGAACTAGTACATTTGCCTGTGGTCATTGCCTCCCACCACCCTCGTGCTGTAGTGGCGGCCGCTTCTTATCCAGCCCGCAGTTTTGGTCTGCGTTCAGCCATGTCGATGACTCAAGCAAGAAAATTATGTCCTGATGTGTATGTGATTGAGCCGGACTTTGCTAAATATCGGGCTATTTCAGCCCAGATACATCACATTTTTCAGCAATACACTACGGTAATTGAACCGGTTTCACTAGATGAAGCTTATCTGGATGTCACTGAAAATCTGAAAAACCTGCCTAGTGCTACGGCTGTAGCAATGCAGATTCGTGAAGATATTTTTAAAACACTTCATCTGACTGCTTCAGCTGGCGTCGCTCCTAACAAATTTCTGGCTAAAATTGCTTCCGACTGGCACAAGCCTAATGGCATTTGTGTAATTAAACCTCATCAGGTTCAGGCTTTTATTCAAGACCTGCCCCTAAAGAAAATCCCGGGCGTTGGTAAAGTCATGCAGCAAAAACTGCAGCAGTTAAAGCTAGATACCTTGGGAGACTTACAGCAGGTTGAAGAAAGTCTTCTTATTCAACATTTTGGTAAATATGGCCGGCAGCTTTATCTCTATGGCCAAGGGATTGACCATCGTCCGGTAGAGGCCAATCGACAGCGCCAACAGATTTCCAAGGAAATTACCTTTGATCGAGACTTAAGTTTGCAGGAATGTAATTCTTACTGGCCAATACTGGTTGAAAAAGTCTGGCAATCCCTCATCAATAAGAATCTGGTTGCCTGCGGGATCAGTTTAAAACTGCGACTTAAAAACTTTCAGACCCTGCAACACAGTAAAAGCTTCCGCCTGCCACTACGCTCTGTACTAGAGTTTGCCCAAGCCGTAGAGCTGCTGCTACAAGAAATGCATATTGGTGAAAATTCACTGTTCCGTCTGGTTGGTGTAGGCGTATACCAGCTGCAACAAGCACAACAGGAAAACCAATTGAGTTTATGGTGAGGTCCATTTCTGGTTACTCTTTCATCAACCGGAGAAAAATCCAGCAACTTGTGCTCGCTTTTTCTATAGATTAAGGTACTCTAGACAGTGCAGTACATTTATCCATGTACTTTGAGATGCTAGAAATCACCTTTACTTTTAGCATGCTGTCCTGTGATTGGCGTGACGATCAAATCCGAATGTTACAGGGCAACTCGACAGTCAGGGTATAACATATAAAACTGCACAATATTTTCTTATAATTCCTCTCATTCATTTTTTGTTTTTAATAATTCGATTTTAGTTTACTTTTCATTTCCAATTTTACTGAGAAATAGCTGCATGTTATGGTAACTCATCATTCATGAATTAAATGTCGAGTAAAACATGCCTGTACAACGTCTGCATACCACTCCACGCTTTAGTGAGGTGACTATTAGTGGCCAACTGGTACATTTGGCCGGTCAGCTGGCTGAAGATACCCGTCTAGATATACAGGGACAAACACGCCAAACACTAGAGCTGATTGACAAGCTACTGGCTGAGGCAGGTACAGACAAATCTCATATTATGTCAGTACTTATATTTCTCAAAGATATTGAGCAGGATTATGCTGCCATGAATGAGGTATGGGATGCTTGGGTACCAGAGGGTGCCGCTCCACCACGAACCTGTGTTGAAGCTAAACTTTATGCTCCAGATGTATTGGTTGAAATGACTGTTACGGCAGTTTTACCCTAACCTCATGATCAGCAGAACAGGCACCTGACGTCTGTCGGGTGTCTTAATACAGTTTTATAGAATTTATTAAAAATAACAGCTTAATTTTACTAATACTGTCTTACACAGTCTCGGTAGTGCATAATATTTTCAAACTGGGGAGAGCGGGAGGAAGCTACTCCTGCTAGCGGCAGCTTTCCCAAAAAATCAGAACGAAGCTGCTCATATTCAGGTACACCTTTATAACGCACCACTTTATAACCTGCCGTTTCAAGTAAACTACACTGATAATGCTGATATTTTAATTTTTTTAAACTCAATGCATCATCAATTTCAATAATTGCAAAAATTTGGCTTTCTCGATCTAAAATCACAAAGTCAGCAATCATATGCTGATATTTTATACGGGTATGATTATATTTAGTGGTGAGTAATGTATCGAAAGAAACTTGAGCCAGAATATAGTAGTCTGGTAATACCTGTTGCAGGCGGTTAAAAGTCAACTGTTGGGCAGGACTGAAAATTGCACGGCGTTTGAGCGCACTATCATATTTGTCACGGGGCTTGAGTCTGTTAAAGAGCATGACTGCTACAACACACAGTGCAATAAGGCCTGCTATAATCAGGTAAAACATAATAATATTAATCCTTTAATCTATTTTTATAATCAGCTCGGTTTATAACCGCTTTATTCTAGTTAAAAATTTAAAACTCACCGGTCCAACTTAAATGATTTTGGCAGTAAGAGCAAGTCAGTTGGTCATATTCCTGCCTATCTGTTTTATCTTAAATACATATAAACAGTAGGCAATCTATTTATACAGTTTTTTCTTTACCGAATGTTATCCGTATCGGAATTATCGAGTGTAAAAATAAAGGCACCGAAGTGCCTTGATCAATTAATGGGGAGTTTTGAATTTACCTTTACGCTTATTCTTGGTCAATTCAAAAGGGCGCTTCTCACCTGTTTCACGTGGCGGTAAACCTGTATGCTGGGTCAGCATCTGCCCTTTTTTCGGCCGCTGGTTCTGCCCCTGATTTTGTCCTTGTCCTCTCACACCGGTAACACGTTTTTGTGAATCTCCAGCTACTGTCGAGTTCTTTTTGCGCGCCGATTTATATTCGCCCTCAATCCCTTGCGGCTGATAGGTTGGAATCAGATGCTGTTTGGAATTACCAATCAGATCCTGACGCCCCATTTCTTTTAAAGCTTCACGAAGCATTGGCCAGTTATTTGGATCATGATAACGCAAGAAAGCCTTGTGTAAGCGGCGACGCTTTTCACCTTTTACAATATCAACATCTTCAGTATAACGTGCCACTTTTGCCAGTGGATTCTTACTGGTGTGATACATGGTCGTTGCCGTCGCCATAGGTGACGGATAGAAAGTCTGGACCTGATCGGCACGGAAACCATTCTTTTTCAGCCAGACCGCCAGGTTCATCATGTCATAGTCAGTTGTACCCGGATGCGCAGCGATAAAGTAAGGTATCAGGTACTGTTCTTTACCTGCCTCTTTACTAAAGCGGTCAAACATCTGTTTAAAGCGGTCATAAGTACCAATACCAGGTTTCATCATCTTCGATAATGGACCTCTCTCAGTATGCTCTGGTGCGATTTTCAGATAGCCGCCCACATGGTGCTGTACCAGCTCTTTCACATATTCGGGATTGAGTACGGCAAGGTCATAGCGCAGTCCCGAACCGATAAGAATTTTTTTAATTCCTTTAATCGCCCGTGCTTTGCGGTAAAGCTGAGTCAATGGAGCATGGTCAGTATGCAGATTCTGACAAACGCCCGGATAGACACATGAAGGTTTACGGCAGTTTTTCTCAATTTCAGGGTCTTTACAGTGCAAACGGTACATATTTGCAGTAGGGCCACCTAAATCTGAAATAATACCTGTGAAGCCCGGCGCGGTATCCCGAATCTTTTCAACCTCACGCAGAATTGATTCTTCCGAACGGTTTTGAATAATCCGTCCTTCATGCTCTGTAATTGAGCAGAACGTACAACCTCCAAAACAGCCACGCATGATGTTTACCGAAAACTTGATCATATCAAAAGCCGGGAAGCGTGCATCGGCATAGGATGGATGTGGCAGACGTGCATATGGCAGGTCAAATACATAATCCATTTCTTCAGTAGTCAATGGAATCGGCGGCGGATTTAGCCATACGTCACGCTCACCATGCCGCTGCACTAGTGCACGCGCATTGCCAGGATTAGTTTCCAAGTGCAGAATCCGGTTAGCATGGGCATACAGCACCTGATCATTTGCAACTTGTTCAAATGAAGGCAAGCGAATTACTGCCAGCTCACGTGGAGGTAACTTGTGTTTAATGGCTTTGGATGCTGGCTGCAATTGCACAATTTGTGTATCCGGTTCAAGCTGGTCCCCTTCACGCACGATCGGATTATGAACAATTTCTTTCTGGAAATTCTGATATTGGGTTAGTGAATTCCCCTTATCTTTTTCAATTTCACAGCCATCAATATCTTCAGTCATTACATACGGGTTAATGATAGGATCAACACGACCCACCGTATCTACGTCATTCGAGGCAATTTCGATAAACTGGGCCTTGGAGGCACGATTATGTTTATTAATAATAAATGCTGTACCACGAACATCAGTAATCTCGTGAATCTTTTCGCCTTTGGCTAGACGATGCACTACTTCGATAATTGAACGCTCACCATTGCCGTACATGAGCAGGTCAGCTTTCGAATCCATTAAGATAGAGCGACGGACTTTATCTGACCAGTAATCATAATGTGCAATGCGGCGTAGTGACCCCTCAATTCCGCCTAACAGGACCGGAACATCTGGAAAAGCTTCACGGCAGCGCTGGCAATAAACAGTTGCTGCACGGTCTGGACGTTTGTTAGGTACATTGTTTGGAGAATAGGCGTCATCTGAACGGATTTTACGGTCAGCCGTATAGCGGTTGATCATGGAATCCATATTACCTGCTGTTACACCCCAGGCAACATTCGGTTTACCCAACGCGCGGAAGGCATCGACATTGGTCCAGTCTGGCTGCGCAATAATACCAACCCGAAAACCTTGTGCCTCTAATACGCGTCCGATAATTCCGGACACAAATGAAGGATGATCAATATAGGCATCGCCACAGACTAAAATAAAATCGCAGCTATCCCAGCCGAGTTGATCCATTTCCTCGCGTGACATCGGCAAAAATGGCGCAGGTTCAAAACATGACGCCCAATATTTGTCGTAATCAAACAACGCTTTTGGCGCAGTCTGAGCGGTATAAGCAGTAGACATGGCTAGCAATTCTCGGCTGGCAGATGGAAGATCAAAAAAAGATCAAAGATGAAAGCCGATCATTTTAACATGAAACCTGTTCATCTTTCTTGACTATAAGAATTGTATAAACAAGGAGATACAATTTAGATCGGCTAATCTTTGTACAAAAACGATTTTTTGAAATTAAAATACTCATACCCGCAGTTTTGACAAGAATAATAAAAGAGGGTCAGCTACGGTTTAAACGTAATGAGATGATGAGACCGAGACCGAGAAACAGGGTAATTATCACCGTTAAACCACCCCAGCCCCAGTTCTCCCAAACCAGCCCGCCACTACTGCCTAATACGCTTGAACCCAAATAGTAGCAGAACAGGTAAAGTGAAGAGCCGACTGCTCGATACTGTAAAGCCTGTACAGATACCCAGCTACTGGCTGTAGAATGTGCTGCAAAGAAAGAAAAGGTAAAAATCAGCAGACCCAGCAATATGCACCAGATTGAGGGAATCAGCATAATCCATAACCCCAAGATCATACAGATAAACATGGCTGGTAAAACTTTACCCCGACCATATCTACGACCCCAACCTGCGGCCCGCGGTGAACTATAGATGCCTGAAAGATAGGCAATTGAAATCAGGCCAATCCAGGCCTGAGAGAGTTCAAACGGTTTTTCCAGTAAATGATAGCTAATATAATTAAAGACCGTTACAAAACAGCCCATCAATAAAAAGCCTTCTGCAAACAGGAGCCTAAGTCTTGAGTCTGACAAATTTTTGGTGAATGACTGCTTAAACCTCGAAAAATTGATCGGATAAGGCTTGAAGTGCCGTGAAGCGGGCAAGGCAATATAAAATACAATAGCAATGATAAGGTTAAGCACACCAATGATCATTGTGGCAGTTTGCCAAGAAATAAAATCTAGCAGTACACCTGCAATGAGACGACCACTCATGCCACCAATTGCTGTCCCTGAAATATATAGCCCCATGGCAAAGCCGACATCTTTTTGTGCAATTTCTTCACCGATATAAGTCATGGCTACTGAAGCAACACCACTTACAGCCAGGCCAATTAACATTCGGGTACTTAAAAAAACTTCCCAGTAAGGCAGAAAAGAACTGACCAGCAACAATATTGAGGTCGAAAATAGGGAAATTGCCATAACCTGCTTACGACCATAACGGTCTGAAATCAGTCCGGCAAACAACAGGCCAAGTGCCAGTGCAATAGTGGAGAATGAGAGCGGGAAACTGCTATGGGTCGGGCTGATAGCAAAGAACTTGGCAAGGAAAGGCATCATTGGCTGTACACAGTACAATGATGAAAATATGGCAAAGCCTGCCAGAAATAATGAAAGTAGAATAGCAAAAAAAGGTCGCGTCCCATACTCGATATAAGACTGCGACTCTACAGATTCAGACATAAAAGCTCCTTATGCCTGATGAGTATACGCCTGTTTAAATCAGTTTAAAGTGACTTGATTTTCACATAGACGAGCTTTACATATTTTTTCCAGACTAATATAAAGCTTTCGGCAACTGGATCTGGATAATTTCATTATCATCAGCAAGTTTAGCATTACGACCGCTCGACCCCGGAAAATTGTTATCATTTAATACGGTCAGGGTACGGCCATCTTCAATAACGACATCTTCTATAGTCTCAAATGGAAAAGCAAACTGTGTGCCTGTACCAATGTCTCCATCACGTACCGAAGTATAAAGCTGGTTCGGGTTTGCAATCTTAATTAAGTCCAGCAGTTCTTCACGCTCAATTACCTTGCCGGACTCACCCAGCTTGATCCTGATCAGCTTCTTATAGCCACCGAGATTATTCTGGCTAGCATCGCGCTCAATAATGATGCCTTCCTGATTATTAAAGAGCTGAAAGTCTCCAATCGCTGAAGCCTTGCTATCCAGCGTGAACAGATAATATTTTCCGGTATAGGATTTAGTCTTTAGATCAAACTGGGAAATAATCAATTGGCCGCTGGCATCACCTTTTAATGGTTTTTCCAGTAATGGATAAAGATATTGGCCATCCTTAGAAAGTGCCATGCCTTCAAATCCGCCACTTTGCTGAATCAATGGTTCGATATAGTTAATTCCTGCCTTGTTGAGCTGATTCTGTGGTGATCGTAGCTCCTGTCCTTTAACTAAAGGATGCGGAAGAGGAATAGGGGCATCAAGCAGTACGCCTTCTGCAGAAAAATGCAGTAAATAAGGTCCGAACTCATCACCAATCCAGTAAGTCCCATCGGCTACTCGCTGCATTGATTCCGGATCAAAATCCGCCCCAGTTAAAAGACGATCTGGTGTATTATTATTTACAATTTCAAAAGGAACCAACTTATTCGGATCACGTAGCTGGATAAAATCCTGAACAGACACCTGCCCTGTTCCCTTGGTCTTGGTTTTAAAATCAGGCTTAATTTTATAAATTCTTAGCAAATAGTCAGCTGAATTGTTTTGAGTCCCAAAACCATTATCTGACATGGCCATATAACTGCCATCATTATTTTTAACTGCAGCTGAGAAACCCTGTACAGGCTGCCCTTTAAAGGGCGGATAAATTCCATTAGCCCCCGATACGGCAGCGCCTGAGTCGGGGCCTTCTGCATAAGTTGAAACTGGAAGTTTGGCAAATGAAATCAGGGTAGGTACTGTAAGGGTTTCTGGTGAAGAGAACTGATCATGATCATCATCATTACAGGCGCTTAAACTGAGAGCTGTAAAACAAAGCAGAGATAGAAGTTTCTTATTCATCATATGTACTTATAAAAATTTTTATTCAATTAAAGCAATCAATTATGAAAATCTAACGACAATAAGATGAAAAGTTAATGACGATCTTATTACAGAAAATGAAATAGAGAAAATTATCTCCAGTCACATAAAAACTTGAGTATCTTTAAAATAATAAATTTCTGTCGTCTCTGGCTTAGAGGGAATAAGGCTTTCTACCGCTATAGTCTTTATCAGCTTTAAACTGATATAAAAATATATAGAGACAGAATATCTCTAATGTATAAAACAACAGTTATAAAGTAATAGACAGGAAACTTTTCCGGTTGTACCGAATGAGACTATCTAAACAGATAGGTAGAGCGGCCCGGTCAGGATGATCGGGCCGCTCTATTTTATTCTAAATATTTAATAAAAATAAAAAGCCTCAGTTGAGACTTTTTAATCACAGTTTTAGAGCTCTACAATGCGACGCGGTTTTTTAACCGGAATAACAGGCTCCGTTACCTCATCACTCATCGGTACAACTTTAATTAAAGCCACTGCTATTGCTCCAATGACTGCCGGTATAGCAACTGCAAGAAAATTCATTTTATGTGGTAATTCCATACCCAATAGGAAACCAATCAAAATCGGACCAACAATTGCACCAATCCGCCCAACTGCTGAAGCCCAGCCGATTCCAGTCGAACGTACTGCTAACGGATAGTACTGAGCAACATAACTATAGAGAAGAATACTGCTGCCAATTGCTGAAGCGCCCGCTAATGCTACCAGTAAATAAATTACGGCTGGTGGTGAATTAAATCCTAATCCAACCAAAGCCAGTGCCCCCATCAAGAACATTCCGATGATCACCGGTTTCAGATGGAATTTATCTGCCAGAATTCCCCCGCCAATCGTACCAATTACTGCCCCAATGTTCATAGACATCAGAAATATTAAACTGCTTCCCAGAGAGTAACCAGCAGCCATCATTAGTTTCGGTAACCAGCTACCTAATGCATATACCATAAGCAGGCACATGAAAAAACAGCTCCAGAACAGTAGTGTACTCATACCACGTCCCTGTCTAAATAAAGCTGCAACTGAGGCATCTGGAACTTTAACTTCATTTAAGACCAGCTGGGTCTGTAAGGTCATACTTTCCTGAGGCATAATCTTTTGAACAATCTTACGGGCTTTATCCTGCTGTTGTTTTTTAACCAGAAAAGTTAAAGATTCAGGCAAAAACTTCCATATGATTGGTAAAATCAGTAAAGGAATACCTGCAATATAGAACATGATCTCCCAACCAAAGGTCGGCGTAAACTGAGCCCCCAATAATGCCGCCATAATGCCGCCCATGGCATAGCCACTGAACATGGTAGTAACCAGAGTACTTCTTAATTTTTGAGGCGCATATTCTGATGTAAGCGCAACCAAGTTGGGTAGTACTCCGCCTATACCCAGCCCGGCAATAAAACGTAAAATACCAAATTCAGTCGGGTTTGAAGCAAAACCACCTAAAAAAGTAAATCCGCTAAATAAAGTGACACAGATCAAAATAACTTTTTTTCGGCCAATCTTATCGGCTAGCATTCCAAACAGCATTGCACCAAACATCATCCCCGCTAAAGCAGTACTGGCCAGCATGCCTGCCTGTACAGCAGTCATATTCCACTCTTGCATTAATAAAGGTAGAGCAACACCATTAATTGCCAGATCATAACCATCAAAAATGACAATAAATAAGCACCACAATACTATAGTCATATGAAAGGGCTTAAATTTGGCATGATCAATAACCGTATTGACATTTATTATGTTAGTTGACATTAGTTCTCACCTCCACTGTGAGTTTATAATTTCAACTAAAATGAATTATGATTCACTTTTTGTCTAAAACCCTAAAGGTATAAATACATACCCTAAAGGCATTAAAACGAAGATATGATATAAAATGTCAGCTTGACTTGAATAAAAAATCAACATTTAAATCAAAAAATTTAAAAAACTACCCAGTCTATATTTAAATTTATGAATTTTAACAGTTACTTAAGGATATAAGCCAAATTTATAAGACTAAAGAGATATTGAACTGAAAAATGATATCTCAAATTAACTATTATTTTATATAAACCCTCTAAGTATAAAAAAAGCCCCCTCGATGAGGGGGCTTTTTTGGAATAATGAGCTGGCGATGACTTACTCTCACATGGGTAACCCCACACTACCATCAGCGCTAAGAGGTTTCACTTCTGAGTTCGGGAAGGGATCAGGTGGTTCACTCTTGCTATGGTCGCCAGCACAACTGTTGATGGACTTGTTCGGGTCTGATTTAACTGCGGTGCAGTAT
>NZ_JIBB01000006.1:0-117889 GCF_000620525.1 Acinetobacter sp. UNC436CL71CviS28 | reverse complement strand
GCTCTGAAATATTTACCTGCAGAACTGCGTAAAACGTTGACCTATGACCGTGGACGCGAGATGGCAGAACATAAAATACTTGAAGAAGATTTAGGCATAGATGTATATTTCTGTGACCCACATTCACCCTGGCAAAAAGGCACATGCGAAAATATGAATGGTTTAATTAGGCAATATTTACCTAAAGGGATTGATTTAAATCAGGCAGATCAGCATTATTTAAATCAAGTTGCCATGTCACTGAATACTCGTCCTAGAAAAGCGTTAGATTGGCTTACACCATTAGAGAAATTTGCTCAGCTTGTTGATTATCATAAGACTTTTCAAACTGTCGCACCTCATGTTTGAATTCGCCTAGTAATAAAATTGACATAACATTAAATTATTATACCCAGCATTTCCTTATCTATTATTTAAATTATATGAATAAAATATTTAAAATCAGCATATTAGCTTTAAATTTATTTATAGTTGCCTGTAACGATGAAACCAGTAAAAATTTAGTCATACCACCTTCAAATCATACTGAGTCAAAATATTATCAAACTAAAACCCCTTATCAGCCACAACAGGATATAAAAAGTTACGAGCCAGTTCCTTCAGGCTTTCAGCCTGTCTTTATAGAGATGGTTGCACGTCATGGATCAAGAGGGTTATCAAGCCTTAAGTATGATCTGGCCTTATATCATTTATGGAAACAGGCGAAAGCAGAAAATGCCTTAACTCCTTTAGGGGAACAACTGGGTAAAGACCTAGAAACTATGATGCAAGCTAATATACTTTTAGGCTATGGGGTAGAAGGTATTCGCCAGTTTGGTTATGGTAATGAAACTGTGACAGGCATTTTGGAACATCGTGGAATTGCTGACCGCTTACTGCAGCGTTTACCAAACTTGTTTAATCAGGATGCTTCAATCTGGATACAAAGTTCTGGAGTGGACCGGGCAGTCGATAGTGCAAAATTTTTCACAGCTGAATTAATTCAGCAGCGAAGTGAGCTTAAAAATAAAATAGAACCTGACTCCTATACCAGTCTGACCAGTACTATTTCTCCTACCATTGAAGAAGGTGGAGTCGACCGCTTCAAGCTTTATTTTCACCGCTTAAATGCAGAGGAAGATTTAATTAAAGCACTTAACCCTCATCAACAGGAAATTTATGAGACGAGTCAGACCTATCAACAGTTTGAAGAAAATAATGATGACTTGAACAAGAAACTTGATGAATTATCTAACCATACTCAGGCTGAGGCAGTTGCATTAACTGTACTCGAACCCATCTTTAAGGCAGATTTTATTCGAAAGCTCGGTTTACCTGACTATATTTTCAGTAATACAGGCTCATTTACGGTCACTACTCCTGCAGGGGAGCAAGTTACAGAAAAGGGTAAGGGTAAAAATACAATCGCAAGCACGGTAGATGCTGCAGCTTATCTGTATGAGCTTTATTCGATTTCAGGTGGAATGCAAAGTGAATTACGAGGAACAGACTTTGCTAAATACATGCCTTTAAATGCTGCCAGGTTTTACGCTGAATTTAATGATGCTCATGACTTTTATGAAAAAGGACCAAGCTTTTTAGAATCAAATCAGGTAACAAGTAAAATAGCATATGGCCTAAAACAGGATTTATTTCAACAAGCTGATCAGGTTATCGAGAAAACACAACCTTATAAAGCTGTTTTACGTTTTGCCCATGCAGAAATTATTATTCCGCTTGCGACCAGTCTTGATCTGCATAGTATGATGCAACCTTTAGCCCTGCATCAGACTTATAGTTATGCTACCAGCACATGGCGGGGCGAAACAGTTTCACCTATGGCCGCCAACATACAGTGGGATATTTATCAAAATCCTCAAGGTCATACGCTAGTAAAAATGCTTTATAACGAAAAAGAAACTTTATTTAAACCAGCTTGCAATTATGCACGTTACCAACCCACAAGTTTTTATTATGATTATCAAAAATTAAAACAGTGTTATCAGGGCCGTTAAATTGCTGGGTAAAAAATTATACTTATCTGAATAATAAATCCATGATTGAAGTGTCCAAACATAATACTATTAAAATAAAAAACCGGACTCTATGTCCGGTTTTTTGATTTACTGCTATTTTCAGATGTCGGACAGATCAATACCTAAACGTGCAGCTACTTCTTCATAGGCCTCAACAACACCTCCTAATCCCTGACGGAAACGGTCTTTGTCGAGTTTTTTCTTGGTATCCTTATCCCATAGACGGCAGCCATCTGGAGAGAACTCGTCACCAAGTACTATACGGTCATGAAACACACCAAATTCAAGCTTGAAATCTACCAGAAGCATATTGCCCTGAGCAAACAGGTCTTTTAGAACTTCATTTACTTTATAGGTAAGAACCTTCATCTGTTCCAGCTGCTCCGCAGTAGCCCAGCCCAAGGCAATTGCCTGAGACTCGTTTACCATTGGATCACCTAAACCATCATCTTTAAAGAACAGTTCAAAAGTAGGTGGATTAAGTTCCTTACCTTCTTCGATACCTAGACGACGACATAATGAACCTGCAGCATAATTACGGATCACACATTCTACCGGAATCATTTTCAGTTTCTTGACCAGAACTTCTGTAGGTGAAAGCAGCTTCTCGAAATGAGTTTCGATCCCGGCAGCAGCAAGTTTTTCCATGATAAAGGCGTTAAAACGGTTATTCACCTTGCCCTTACGATCTAGTTGTTCGATTTTTTCGCCATTGAACGCAGAGGCATCATCACGAAAGACTAAAATCAGATGGTCGGCAGAATCTGTTTCATATACAGATTTCGCTTTACCCGTATAAAGCAAGGTTTGTTTTAACATGGAGGAACCTTTTTACAAAAAAAATGCCTAGTACGACTAGGCTGGCCAATTTTGGTAAATCTGAGCTAACAGCTCTGCAGCCTGCTGTGGATCTGCAAAACTATTATCGGCATTAAACACAGCAAGTGTATGACTTGCACCTACGGAGGTTAGTCTTAAAACATATGTCCGGTTATCAGCTTTAATAGTGGCTTCATGACCATTTTTACTCTGGCCAACCACGCTATAGTTAAGGCTGCTCAGCGTGGCAAGAGTATATTGCCAGATCGTTGCCGAGTTACCCTCAATTTTAAGTAACGGATTGCGGTTACCATCCATCACTACTTGAGGACGCCCAGTTTCAGTCACATTCTGAGCTGTAGCAGACTGATTTGTACCTTGCTGAGCTGATTCTGGACGAGGCAGGGCAAAACGGTTGCCCCGCTTATTTTCAAGTTTAGGCGCATTATCAATGGCGAGCTGTTCAACTGTAGGTGCCGGATACAGCGGCGTAGCTGGTCGTACCAGAGAACCTTCAGGATATTTAAGTGGTTCTAGTGTGGTTGTATTTTTATAGTCAAGAGAACCATTATTGATGCTCATGGAACTGCAACCAGCCAGACTTAAGGCTGAAAGGGTCAGGGCTAAACCAATACGTAACTGCATAATCTTTGTGCTCTTATTCAAGTATACCCGCTGCTTTGAGGGCATCACGCAGTGGGGTGCGATACTGTTCTGCAAGTGGGGTCAGCGGCAAGCGAATACCAGTGCCAATCAGACCCATTTCATGAAGAGCCCATTTCACAGGAATTGGATTCGATTCACAAAATAGAATGTTATGTAAATTTGATACTTTATTGTTAAGTTCAAGAGCTAAAGTCTTATCTCCCTTGATTGCAGCTGCACAAATTTCACTCATGATCTTAGGTGCAATATTGGCAGTTACAGAAATATTCCCCTGAGCCCCGCCATGAATCAGCTCGCATGCTGTAGCATCATCACCCGAATATACTGAAATCTTGTTTTTCAGCCCTTCGATCAGTTTGCAGCCCCGCATAATATCGCCGGTAGCATCTTTAATACCAACAATCTGTGGAAGATCGGCCAGACGGATTACAGTTTCATTCTGCATGTCTACACCAGTACGACCTGGTACATTATACAAAATCTGTGGTAAATCGACAGCTTCAGCAATCGCTTTATAATGTTGATAAAGACCTTCTTGTGTCGGTTTATTATAATAAGGAGTCACCAGCAGGGCAGCATCTGCACCCAATTCCTTGGCTTCTTTAGTCAGTTCGATGGCTTCGCGTGTTGAGTTCGCACCAGTGCCGGCAATAATAGGAATACGTTTGTTGGCCACACGAATGATTTCTTTAATCACCTGTGTATGTTCAGCCATACTTAAAGTCGATGCTTCACCTGTTGTGCCAACAGCAACAATGCTGTTAGTGCCTTGTTCTATGTGCCACTCAACCAGCTTTTCAAGACCCTTCCAATCTACGCTACCATCTTCAAACATTGGAGTGACAATGGCGACAATTGAGCCTTGAATGGTCTGTGCTTGCTGAGTCATTTTAAAAAAATATCCTTGTTGTCCATCCGGATAGTTTAAGAATTAAGTGTCTGGATGGTTGCAGTATTTTGAGTGTAAGCAAAATATGAACAGGCGTAGCCCATTGCATAATGCTTATGCAAATTATGACTGAACATCTGGTGAAGAACAATATACTTTCGCCAAAGCGATGAAAAACTTTGATGAAACATATTCAGGCGACCAAAAATTTTTAATTTCCAGTCTGATAATGAATTGAACCGAATTATTTTAATTTAGAAAACCTGTAGTTCAGGACAGTGAAATGACCAGGTAAATAATCAAATATTAAAATTAATAGTCTGGAGAGCCAGAAAGATAAAACTCACCTGATTAAGAGCTAATTGTGATGAGCTTATAGAGGAATATAATAAAAAAATTTAAAACCTGATGTGCTAAAATTACTCAAAAAATAATAAGTTATTAGTTTTAGCTATCAGAAAATTAGTAGAAGTTAGGCTAAAAAATCAAAAAAATATAGTATTTACAGCTCTATTGCTGAGTTTTTTAGTCAGTATTATTTGCCAGTTATTGTTTTTATCACTATCTCAGTATTTTTATATTAGAAGAAAAGTCCAGTAATCAATAAAAAAACAGAAATTTCTAGAACTTATGGATAGTTATATTAAATGTTGGCCTTCTGGATGATGTGAGGCTAAGTCATCACCTCTACTTTAAGGATACGCTAGATGGGTGGATCAAATAAAAAGCATTCCATTATTACGGTGGTTATCTGTTTTTTAATTGCTGTCATTGAAGGGCTAGATATTCAGGCTGCGGGAATTGCAGCTGCCGGTATCCGTGAACATTTTGGGCTAGATAGCTCACAGTTAGGCATATTTTTTAGTGCTGGTATTCTGGGGCTGTTACCGGGCGCATTAATCGGGGGACGTTATGCAGACCGGATTGGCCGTAAAAAAGTTCTGATCTGGTCAGTTGCAACCTTTGCGGTATTTACTTTGTGCACGGTATGGGTCAACAGTTTCTATAGCCTGCTAGTGGTACGGTTGCTGGCAGGTGCAGGGCTAGGCGCGGCTATGCCGAATCTGATTACTCTGGCTTCAGAAGCCGTGAGCCCTGCCCAGCGTGGCCGTGCTGTAGGTTTAATGTACTGCGGTATGCCGGTCGGCGCTGCCGCACTATCCTATATCGCCAGTCTGGAGTTTGGGGCTGACTGGAAAAATATTTTCTACCTGGGTGGATTGCTACCGATTATTGTTATTCCGATCATGGTTAAATTTTTGCCAGAATCACATGAATTTTTGCAATCCCGACAATTACAACCCCGAATCGAAACACCAAGTTCATTTAAACCACTGTTCAACCAAGAAAATTTATTACGGACTTTGCTGGTATGGGGCAGTTATTTTTTGACCCTGATGGTGGTGTATATCATGTTAAGCTGGTTACCGTCCCTGTTTATGGAACTCGGTTTCTCGCGTAAAGAAGGCAGCACTGCACAGTTCTTCTTCATGGTCGCAGCTACCGTTGGTACAATTATTCTGGGTATTTTGACAGATCGCTGGAAAAAGGCCTATGTCATACTCCTCATGTATGGCGGTATTGCTGCCGGGCTGTTTAGTTTAAGTGCAGCGGGTTCCTTGCAGCAGATGTACTGGGCAGCTGCTTTAACTGGTGCTTTTGTCATTGGTTGCCAAGGGGTACTGTATGCGTTTGGCAGTATTGTTTATCCGACTAATATCCGGGCTAGTGGAGTAGGTATGGCATCTGCTGTAGGACGGGTTGGAGCTATGCTTGGGCCAGCAATTGCAGGTCAGTTGCTATCTGCCGGTTTTGGTGCTGTTGGAGTCATTTCTGCAGCTATTCCCTGTATTATTATTTCAGCAATACTCATGTTGTTGTTAGTACGTCGCTTGCCTGCACAGACCTGAATCTGATCACTTAAAAGCCTGCATCTGTCGGGCTTTTTTATTGGTGTGACGAGAAAACCACAGAAATTTAATTTGTCTGGTTAAACTGTACTGAAACCACGCTACACTATTTTGATTTTTAGATACAGCTTAGAGGAGCTACCGCATGCTTCCGCAAAACAGTGCTTTGATTATTGTCGATGTGCAAAATGGTTTTTGTCCCGGTGGCAATCTGGCAGTCAATGGGGCGGACCAGATTATTCCGCTAATTAACCGGCTGGCTCAAAAGTTTAAAAATATTATTCTGACTCAGGACTGGCATCCGGAAAATCATGTTTCATTTGCAAAAAACCATATAAATAAAAAGCCTTATGACAGTATTGAGCTAGCTTACGGGACACAAGTACTGTGGCCGGCACATTGTGTTCAAGGCACTGACGATGCTGAATTACATCCCTTGCTTAATGTTCCAGCTGCACAGCTAGTAATCCGAAAAGGATTTCATCCTGACATTGACAGCTACTCAGCTTTTCTGGAAGCAGACCAGGAAACTGTAACCGGTCTGGCAGGTTATTTAAAAGAACGCCGAATTGATACAGTATATATTGCAGGGATTGCTACAGACTTCTGTGTGGCCTGGACAGCAATGGATGTACGTCAATTCGGTTTTAATACTTTTGTAATTGAAGATGCCACCAAGGCAATTGATCTTGAGGGTTCACTTGAACAAGCTTGGCAGCAGATGCTGGATAGGGGCGTACAGCGTATCCAATCAGATGATTTATTTAAAGTCACAGTTCAAGATGAGTGATGTGCTCAAAGAATATGGCAGAATGGGTGTTTAAACCCGCTTACCTCAACAGAAAAAGAATATTTTTATAGTAAAACTTTAAAGTTTGATTTTCTCTGTCAATACATGGATGAATTTTATGGCTGCCTTGTTACGCTTGACCCAGTTTATTCAGAAAACTTTTGCATTATGGGTTGTCCTGTTTGCAGGGATTGCGTTATTAGTGCCTGAGGCTTTTGTCTGGCTCAAGGCCTATATTACCTGGATGCTGGGTATTATTATGTTTGGCATGGGCATGACCATGACACCAAATGATTTTAAAAGCGTATTACAAAGCCCAAGAGCAGTAATCATTGGAGTAGCTGCCCAGTTCGTAGTCATGCCGGGCCTGGCGTTTATTTTATGTAAATTATTCCAGTTACCGCCTGAAATTGCCATTGGTGTCATTCTAGTCGGATGTTGCCCGGGAGGTACAGCTTCTAATGTAATTACTTATATGGCCAAGGGCAATACGGCGCTATCAGTAGCCTGTACCTCGGTATCTACCTTATTAGCACCTATTTTTACACCAGCAATTTTTTATGTATTGGCCAGCCAGTGGATTGAAATTAATGCTGCTTCTATGCTGGTTTCTATTTTGCAGGTGGTGCTATTTCCAATACTGCTAGGGCTTATTGTCCGTAGCTTACTTAAGCAAAAGGTAGAACAGTATATTCAGGTCATGCCTCTGGTTTCAGTGGTTGCTATTGTGGCCATTGTGGCTGCGATCATTGGTGGCAGCAAGGCTTCTATACTGGAATCCGGGTTAATGATTCTAGGAGTAGTCATGCTGCATAATACCTTGGGATATTTGTTGGGATTCTGGGCCAGTTGCCTGTTTAAGTTACCTTATGCAGACAGTAAAGCGGTGGCAATCGAGGTTGGCATGCAGAATTCAGGACTGGGTGTTGCACTTGCCGCCGTACATTTTGCTGCTTCACCAGTTACAGCAGTACCAAGTGCTATCTTTAGCCTCTGGCATAATATTTCCGGCCCGGCATTGGCAACTTACTGGGCCAGCCGAACTCGGCAGGAAGTAGCCCCACAGCGGCATGAGGAATAAATCTGGTTGTATCTAAACTGTGAACCCAGCTTTTCTCAGAGATGATCATTTAAAGAGCTAGAGTGGTAGTGTTCAATAAGAGTGCGCAATATTAAGCTCAATATAAGATAGATTGGTGACCAGACCGGTTTAAGCACTACATGCCCTTTAGCCGGTATAATATAAAATTTACCTGGCTTTAAACCACCAGATAAAACAGGTACAACTTATAGTCTTCACCCGGCCATACCATGTAGCGAGCGATAATATTGGAAAATAGACGTTACGCATAATCTTGAAAATTCATGAGTATTGAAGCTGTCAGTGGTACAAATATAACTGATCACCCAGAGACTAACTTTTCTAATCGGCTTATAGGATGGATATACTAGACATCTATACTAATCAGGAATAATCCTGCAGTTAAATGTCGGTGCTGCCAGCTCTGGATTGTTTGTTTAAGACTTTCTCCAGGATCTGGTAGATTTTCTTATGATTGGACTGTGCCACATTAAATCTTAGGAACTGGTTAGCGGTTGGTGATGAGCTGAATGCTCCACCTGGTGCGAGAATTACGCCATGTTTGAGCGAATCTTTAGAAATTTTATCTGCTTGATAGCCCGCAGGTAACTGGCACCAGAGAAACATACCTGCTTTAGGTAACAACCAAGGGTGAATATCCAGTTTTTTTAAGTTTCCTGCAGTTTTACTCATAGCCTCTGCCAGATGTAGGCGCAGCCAGTCTAGATGCTTGCGGTAGGCTGAATCTGTCAAGGCATGATAAATAATTTCAGTATTTAAATGATTGCTGTTAAAACAGGTAGCGATCTTAAGATCGATCAGGCGTTCAACCCATTCTGGTTTGGCAGCAATATAACCGCAGCGAATAGATGCTGACAAGGTTTTAGAAAAACTGCCAATCTGTATTACCTGATGAAAGCCATTTAATGCTGCATAACGAGGTGCCGGAATTAATTCAAGATCAGCAAAGATATCATCTTCTATAATAATCAGTTGAGCTGCCTCGGCCAGTTTGAGTATCTGGTATGCAGTAGAAATCGAGAGGCTGGCCCCAGTCGGGTTATGTATACCGGCATTAGTAATATAAAGTCGCGGCCGTTTAGCCAGTGCAGCTTGAAATGCTGCTATATCTGGACCCTGAGCTGTAAAAGGAACTGCTATGGTTTCGACTTTATGCACCTTGAGTAACGCGTGAAAATTAAAATAGCAAGGGTCATCAATCAGGACAACATCACCTGGATTTAAAAAGAGCCGACAGATCAGGTCGATTGACTGTGTACCGCTATCAGATAAAATTATCTGCTCAGGTAGACTGTATACCCCTGTCATCTCCATACGTCTGGCAATCAGATGGCGTAAGGGTGCATAACCGGCAGGTGTAGAATAGCTGACCAGACCATCAGGTTCAGTTCGTGAGGTTTTTCTCAGTGCTTTTCGTAAAGCAGCTTCTGGCATCCAGTTTGCCGGCATCCAGCCACATCCTGGTTTAAGAGAATCTGGCTTTGCTTCAAGAGATTGCCGTGAGATCCAGAGCGGATCTATTTCCCGGGTCAAACAAGGTTCAACCGTATTTAAAGGATAAGCCCTGACCGACGAGCAAACAAAATAGCCCGCTCCGGCACGTGCTTCTATAAGTTCTTCCGTGACCAGCCGTTCATAAGCCTCTACAACGGTAGAGACCGAAAAATTAAATTCCTGGGCCATTGCCCGTACTGAAGGTAAGCGTGCCCCTGAGACCAGATGGCGGTTTGCCACTTTTTCACGCACACTTTGCATGACTATTTCTATTTTTGTTTTCTTTACATTATTTTCCATAACAGTGCCAATTTCTAGAGCAATACAGTATGTTTAAATTGTATGGGGCTGTATCTGTTAGTACAACTATAAGATGTCTTATAACACATCAACCGTTATAGGAAGATAGAGTATTTATAAGTCATCTAGAGGCTGGTTAAATGGGCTGATTGGCGTAATTATTTTTTCAGGCTCCCTGCCTGCAACCCGAGTCGCTGTAGCAGGTTTTACCCCAGAGTTTTTAACTGTTGCCCGTGCAGCAATTGCCGGATTGCTGGCCTTATTGGTCTTAAAAATATTGAAAGAGAAATGGCCTAAACGTACTTATGTGAGCTCTCTGGTAATTGTATCTTTAGGCGTTGTTATAGGCTTCCCTTTATGTACTGCACTTGCGTTGCAATACATTAGTGCATCATATTCAATTGTCTTTATTGCTCTGCTGCCCCTATCTACAGCTATTTTTGGGGTAATACGTGGTGAACAGTGGCCCCAGCCTTTATTTTGGCTATTTGCACTTCTGGGGAGCAGTGGTGTCATGAGTTTTATGCTGCTTAAAGTACAGGGTGAAAATAGCATGTCTGGAAACCTTTGGATGCTAGCTGCCATTACGGTTTGTGGACTGGGTTATGCTGAAGGAGGAAAACTGTCGAGACAGCTTGGCGGGTGGCAAGTAATTTCTTGGGCTTTGGTAATTTCTTTACCGCTTATGCTCATGCTGAGTTATGTCTATCTACCACAAAGTTTTAGCCAGATTACTATTTCTGAGCTACTGGCGCTGTTATATGTCGCTTTCTTTAGTATGTTTCTCGGTTTTATTTTCTGGTATCAAGGCTTGGCACAAGGTGGGGTACTGGCAGTAGGACAATTACAACTGCTACAACCGTTTTTAGGTTTAGGCTTGTCTGCTTGGTTATTGAATGAAACCGTAAGCCCGATAATGTGGGGGATTTCACTCATGGTTGTCATTTGCGTAGCAGGAGCTAAAAAATTTTCGGTATATCCATCGTCTACTAATTCTATAAACAATGTAAAACAATCTTAATTATGAAGATGATCATTTCTTTTAAATAATAAAAAAGAGAGTGATAAACTCTCTTTTTTATTATCAGATATTAAATTATTCAACAGTAACGGACTTGGCTAAATTACGCGGCTGGTCCACATCAGTACCACGTAGCACTGCAACATGGTAAGACAATAACTGCACTGGAACACTATATACAATAGGTGCCAAGCAGGCAGTTACAGTAGGAATGCTGACCACATGCTGACGCTCTTTTTCCTGTATACCACTGTTCTCATCTGCAAAAACAAATAATTCTCCACCACGTGCCTGTACTTCTTCCATATTCGATTTTAATTTATCGAGCATGTCATCTTGTGGCGCAAGAATAACTACTGGCATATCGTTATCTACCAATGCCAGTGGGCCGTGTTTTAATTCTCCCGCTGCGTAGCCTTCAGCATGGATATAGGAAATTTCTTTCAATTTAAGCGCGCCTTCTAGCGCGATTGGATAATGAATTCCCCGGCCTAAAAACAGACAATGCTGTTTTTCTACAAACAACTCAGAGAGACGTAAAATCTCACTGTCATGTTGCAAGGTATCCAGTATTACTTTTGGACAGTGCCATAACTCTGCCGTAATCTCAGCAATCTGCTGAGCACTAATACTTTGCTTGACCTGACCGACTTTTAATATTAACAGCATTAATGCCGCCAGCTGGGTAGTGAAGGCCTTGGTTGAGGCGACACCAATTTCTGGCCCTGCCAAAGTCAGCAGATAATGATCTGTTTCACGTACCATTGATGAAGTTGCAACATTACAAATCGTCATGGTGGTAATAGGGATATTTTTCTCGGCAGCCCGTTTTTTGGTATCACGCAGGGCAGCAAGTGTGTCGGCAGTTTCACCAGACTGAGAAATACAGATATATAGGGTATTTGCTATAATTACCGGCGAACGATAACGGAATTCGCTGGCGATTTCGACTTGGCAGGATAGCCCGATAATCTGTTCAAACCAGTATTTGGCAATCATACCGGCATGATAGCTGGTGCCACAGGCAATAATCTGTACCTGCTGGATATTCTTGAAATCATTTTCAGCACTTTCCAGAAAATCTTCACGCAGGTGGTCACTATTTAGAGCCTGAGATATTGTCTGCTGAATCGCTTCCGGCTGCTCATAAATTTCTTTGAGCATATAGTGCTTATATTCACCTTTAGATGCATTGCTTACTGTAGCGTCTAGTTCTTTTACCGGACGGTCAATACGCTGGCCATGAGCATAAACTTCAATACTGTTACGGGTGAGGCGTGCAATATCACCTTCTTCCAGATAGATAAAACGGTTGGTGATCGGAAGCAATGCCAGCTGGTCAGAGCTAATAAAGTTCTCGCCAATACCTACTCCAATCACAAGAGGTGAGCCTTCACGTACTGTAATTAACTCATCCGGATGATCAGTATGGATAATTCCCAGTGCATAGGCACCTTTTAACTGTGGAACCACCTGATTAACTGCTTCTAGCAGATTTGAGGTTGATTTAAGGGCATCATTAACCAGATGCGCCACTACTTCGGTATCGGTCTGTGAGGTGAAGACATAGCCGAGAGCTTCCAGGTCATCTTTGAGTTCCTGGTAATTCTCAATAATACCGTTATGAACAACTGCAACATTACCAGAGATATGCGGGTGAGCATTATCTTCAGTCGGTTTACCATGAGTGGCCCAGCGCGTATGAGCAATACCGACCGAACCGCTAATCTGGCTGTCACGAACTGCTTCTTCCAGCATGGCTACTTTACCGACACGGCGTTCGCGTACAATCTGGCCATTATGCAGCAGGGCAACACCGGCTGAGTCATAACCCCGGTATTCAAGGCGTTTTAGGCCTTCAATTAAAATATTAATAATATTACGTTCAGCAACGCCACCAACAATACCGCACATAGTTTATTCCTCTATTTTTTAATTTTTTGTGGACGCTGATAGTTTTCTTTGGAGAGCTGTTTGGCACGTTCAAAAGCCAGAGAATAATCTTCAACATCACAGGTAATGACTGAGCCTGCACCAACTGTTGCGCCATTACCTATTCTGACCGGGGCAACCAGTGAGCTATTTGAACCGACAAAGGCCTCATTACCAATAATGGTCTTATGCTTGTTGGCACCATCATAATTACAGGTAATTGTGCCTGCACCAATATTGGAATTTTCGCCGACTTCAGCGTCCCCTAAATAAGTAAAATGATTGGCTTTCGAGCCTGTACCGATAGAGGTATTTTTCACTTCAACAAAATTACCAATATGTACATCATTGCCAAGTTTTGCGCCCGGACGAAGGCGGGCAAATGGCCCAATCTGGGTATTTTCACCCACTACCGCGTTTTCAAATACGCTATATGGCTGGACTTTGGTTCCAGCCGCAATTTTAGTATTTTTGAGAACACAGCCTGCGCCAATCTCGACAAAATCACCGAGTTCACAGTCGCCCTCAATAATGACATTAATATCAATTCGCACATCTTGGCCGGCTTTTAATGTTCCACGTAAATCAAAGCGTGAAGGATCAATCAAATGCACCCCTTGCTGCATAAGATCTTTCGCCTGCTGCTGCTGAAAATCGCGTTCCAGTGCAGAAAGTTGCAGGCGGTCATTTATTCCTTCAACTTCAAATGCCAGTTCTGGTTGAATTGATGCAATCTCCAGACCGTCTGCCACGGCCATCGCTACAATGTCAGTCAGGTAATATTCACCCTGTACATTGTCATTGGAAAGCTGCGGCAGCCACTGATGCAGCTTGGCATTACTAACACAATAAATACCGGTATTGATTTCATTAATCAGACGCTGCTCATCCGACGCATCTTTGTGCTCGACAATTGCCTGAATTTTGCCACTTTCACGTACAATTCGGCCATAACCTGCTGGATTGTCTACAGTTAAAGTAATCATGCCAATACCGGTTTCTCTGGATGCCTCCAGCAGCTGTTCTAATGTCTGCTGGCGCACTAACGGCACATCACCATATAGAATCAGGGAAATACCTTCTTTAGGTAATACTGGCAGCGTCATTTGAACCGCATGTCCGGTTCCGAGCTGTTCTGCCTGTTCTACCCATTGAATTTTTTCTTCAACAAATGCATCTTGAACCAGTTGGCCACCATGGCCATAAATCGTAATAATATTTTCAGCTTGTAGTTTTTTTGCGGTCTCAATCACATGACCAAGCAATGGACGCCCTGCCAGAGGTTGTAAGACTTTAGGTAAATGGGAACGCATTCGGGTTCCTTTACCTGCCGCAAGAATAATAACGCTTGTAGACATGAGTAATCCTAAAAAATAGGGTTAAATCCTGGAAAAATATAAATAAATTAATATACAGAGTGCAGCCCAGATACCCGCGATAATATCATCAAGCATAATACCAAAGCCACCATGTACCCGGCGGTCAACTACCCGGATTGGCCAAGGCTTCCAGACATCGAACAAACGGAACAGGGCAAAACCGATAAGAACCCACAGCCAATTCATCTGACCTAGATACACCAGTGGTAAAAATGAAATAGACTGTCCAGCAAATTCATCCCAGACAATGCGGCCATCGTCATGTACACCCATGAGTTCAGCAGTACGCCCGCACAGATAAATACCTAGCAGTGACATCAGTACAATGATCAAGACACTGTTAAAAAAACCTAGTGCCAGCCAAGCGGGTATAAACAGCAAGGCAAAAGCAGAACCAAACGTACCCGGAGCCTTAGGTGCTAGACCTGAACCGAAACCTACGCCACAAAATACAATACAGCGCTGTGTCCAGGTCATCTGTTTAAATTTGATGGAAGGTTTATGCAAAATGTTGATATCCGTGAAACTGAAACGGATGGTCTATGCCATCTTTTTCAAAAGTTAAGCCGAGCCGCTCAGTAATATGCCCGATTTTGCTAATTTTTACATGACTTTGTTGTTGTAAAAGTTTTTCATAAGCTGTCGGACTCAGCGTAAAGCAAAGCTCATAGTCATCGCCACCAGCTAAGGCATACTGGAACTTTTCATTTAAAGAGAGCTGCTGTAGTACAGGATCAAGTGGCAGACACTCGAGTTCGATCTGTGCGCCTACATGCGATGCCTGTAAAATATGACCTAAATCCTGTGCCAGTCCGTCTGAAATATCGATCATGGCTGAGGCCATGCCTTTAAGCTGCTGGCCAAGTTCACAGCGTGGTGTTGGATAATCTAGCCGTTTTTGCAGAGGATGTCCGGGATGTTGCAGACCATAAGCTGCATCTCCAACCTGCCCACTTACACAGATATAATCACCTGCCTGGGCTCCGCTACGTGTAATGGCCTGTCCGGCTTCAACCCAGCCCAATGCAGTAATACTGATAGTTAGATGTGGACCCTGAGTGGTATCACCACCAATCAGGCTGACACCAAACTGCTGGCAGCAGTCAAATAGGCCTTGGCTAAAGGCCTGCAACCACTTGTGATCTACCTGTGGCAAAGTTAATGCCAGTAAAATACTGTGTGGTTTGGCACCCATGGCAGCAATATCAGAAAGATTTACCGCGACACTTTTCCAGCCAATGGCATGGGCAGAGGTCGAGAGCGGGAAATGACGGCCGGCCACGAGTGTATCAGCACAAATGACCAGTTGCTGGCCAGGAGGAGGGGAGACCAGAGCCGAGTCATCTCCAATACCTAAATCAACCTGACTATGATGATCACGGTTAAAGTAGGTCTGAATTAAGGAAAACTCGGCCATCGTCAACAGCTTTTATTCAGTTTGCTGTTTTTCTGCCGCACGCAGACTTTGTGCCAGACGGTCAAGTACACCATTAATGTATTTATGACTATCTGCACCACCAAAATGCTTGGCTAGTTCGATCGCTTCATCCAGTACGACCCGGTAAGGAATTTCAAGATGATCCCGTAGCTCGTAAGCGCCCAGACGTAACGTAGCCAGTTCTACACCATCAAGTGCACCAAGCTCACGGTCAAGTACCGGAACCAATAAGGTATCGAGTGCTTCATGCTGGGCAACAACTTGCGTAAGCAGCTCATGATAATAGCCAAGGTCGACCTTATGCATGGCATTTTCAGCACGGGTACGAGCTTCAATTTCATGCACTGGATTATGGCTCATTTGCCATTCATATATACCTTGTACAGCAAAACGGCGTGCTTTGCGTTTTGCTGCATAAGTTGCTTGAAGAGTTTGCGACATCTTTTAGATTGCCTTTAACAAGTTAACCATTTCAATAGCAGTCAGGGCAGCTTCGCTACCTTTATTACCTGCTTTTGTACCAGAGCGTTCAATCGCCTGTTCAATACTGTCCGTAGTTAATACACCGTTGATCACTGGCAAGCCAGTATCTAGTCCAACTACGCCCAAGCCCTTGGCACATTCACCGGCTACAAAGTCAAAATGTGGTGTACTGCCGCGAATCACTGCGCCTAGCGCAATAATCGCATCAAATTTGTTTGTTGCAGCTAGTTTTTTTGCAACTACTGGCAGTTCCCAAGCACCCGGTGCGTGAACAACAGTAATATTCTCTTCAGATACACCATGACGTTTCAGTGTATCAATCGCACCTTCTAACAGATGTTCTACAACAAAGCTGTTAAAACGGCCGACCAGAATCGCGTAACGGCCTTCGCTCGCGAGATGTAATAAACCTTCAATACGGCGAATCGCCATAGCAACCTCGATTATTTAACTAAAGTTTGATCTGCGGTGATATATTCCACCACTTCCAGATTAAAGCCGGACAGGGCATTAAAGCGTAATGGCGAGCTAAGTAGCTGCATTTTCTCTACCCCCAGATCCCGTAAAATTTGTGCCCCTACCCCAATAGTCTGATACTGCTGCGATAACGCTGCGTTCGATTTTATCGGTTTAGGCTTGTTCAGGCTTTCAAGCGCAGGGCCCAAGTCCTGCAAGTGACGCTGTCCGATCCAGACCAGTACACCACGTTCGCTATCAGCAATGGTTTTTAAGGCACGGTCCAGATTCCAGGCCGGCTCGCCTTCCTGCTTGTTAAGTTTCAGCAGATCACGAGCTGGATTAAAACCATGCACACGAACCGTAGTGACCCCTTCTTTAGGCTCACCTTTTACTAGCGCCAGATGAATATCCGGGTTACCGATTTCACGATAACGATACAGGTCAAAAGTTCCATATTCAGTGTCGATACTTTGCTGGTCAATACGTTCGATAGTCTGTTCATTGGTCATGCGGTAATGAATCAGGTCTGCAATTGTACCGATTTTCAGCCCATGTTTTTCAGCAAAAATTTCCAGATCCGGACGGCGTGCCATTGTACCGTCTTCTTTAATAATTTCACAAATGACTGAAGCTGGTTCCAGTCCTGCCAGTCTTGACAGGTCACAGCCTGCTTCTGTGTGTCCGGCGCGGTGCAAAACACCTCCCGGTTGAGCCATTAATGGAAAAATATGCCCTGGCTGGACAATATCACTTGGTTTGGCATGGGCAGCTACGGCAGTACGAATCGTATGAGCTCGTTCAGCTGCTGAAATACCGGTTGTGATACCCTCTGCCGCTTCAATGGACAGCGTAAAGTTTGTTCCGTGCTGGGCACCGTTAGAATCCACCATCAGTGGCAGATCTAACTGCTTGCAGCGTTCGCGGCTTAAAGTCAGACAAACCAGACCACGCGCATGCGTAATCATAAAATTAATATCTTCAGGGCGTACGTGCGTGGCGGCCATCACTAAATCGCCTTCATTTTCACGATCTTCATCATCCATCAGGATGACCATTTTTCCTGCACGGATATCTGCAACGAGCTCTTCTACAGTATTGAGCGGCATCTATCTAGACCCTCTTTTTTTGTCTTGCTGACAATAAATTGCATTGATAAGCCATAGTCTAACGTGTTTTAACTATATTTGCCTATGCTTATAGTATGGATGTTCCGGTTCTCTGTTATACACACCCTAATAGCCCTTTGAAAAGAGTGAAGATTTTAAAACAGAGCTGAATATGCTTAATCTTTGCTCACCTGGAAGATTTTGGGCCAGTGTGCCAAGGGTTTTAGACTGAAATAAAAAAACCTGACCTATATACAGATCAGGTTTGTGTTTTCAGAGAAACTAGACTTGTTCTGAACGTACTTTTTTACCCATCAGGATTTCAGTACGGATTTGCTGTGCAAGTTCAGCAGACTCAATATTTAAACCATTGAGCATAAATGCATTTCGGGTAAGGACATTACTCGGATTTGGCATTGGCATCAGCTGGTAATTCTGGCTGATGTCTTTAAGCTGTTCATTATTGAGATATAAAGCAGTTTCCTTGGCGTTGAGCTGCTGGGCCAGACGTTCAGCAGCTTGCTGGGCGTTGAGCTGCATTGCCTCAACCGCGGTTGCAACCGCACTCCGTGTTTGCAGGGCAAAGCGTTTGTCTTCACGGTAACGTTTATACAGTACATCTGAGAGTAACTGGAATACCGTACCTACCATAAGCAGGCACTCAACTGCCGGTTTGGAGTCAGCAGAGACAGAAACGACTGCACCATTCTGGTTAAATTCCTGTCGAATTTCCAGATTGCTACTGCGTAGATGATACTGCTGTGCACACAGCTCAATACTTTTATTCAAAAAAATCTGACAAAGCTTAAAGTAAGGCACAGAAACGGACTGGTTTACGCTACTAAGCAACTGTTTTGGATCATAGAACTGAATGTTTAAAGCCACTCGCTGATCATTATCTGAGGTTGTTTCGGCAGTTCTGGCTTTAGGTAATGGCTGGGCTTTAGCCTGCTGCTGGACTTGGGCCACCATCAGGGCAGAATTATGTTTCTCTAGTTCAAGGGCCTGGGTCAACTGCTGAATTTCATGTTTCAGGCGTGACTCATTATTGATCCGTGCCAGATATTCGCTACGGCTTGGACGCGCAACTGCCCGGTAAGCCAGCCATAACAGCATATGTATAAACAGTGATGCCAGAATTGCCAGCCATTGGGTCCGTAAAATTTCACCAATACTGGGTTTAATCAGACTGACTTCAATACTGCCCACTTTCTTTTCATTCTGCAGCGCATCACGCACAAATACTTCACCCTGACGGGTTTTAGCCATACCACTTGATGCTAAAAGCTGGTTATTGGCATCCAGAATGCGAATAGATGCCACACTCGGATTGGTCGCATAACGGTTGGCGACCAATGCCAGCGAAACCGGGTTGGGGGGGTCCAGCTCTGCCAGAGAGTCGCTGACCAGTTGACTGGTCATCAGCTGGCCTTGGCTGGCCCGATTCTCATTGAGTTGATGGGTTGTTGCAAGAACCAGTAAAAAGGTATGCAATGCAAAACTTATTATCAGCAGGCTAGCAAATAGCCCTTGTCTAGGCGCATTCAACGTAAACTTCCAAGGCAATTATATTTGATTTCGATTATGATTCTTACAATAGTTGTAGCTCAGACCCGAGTCAATTCATGCGAGAAATCATTCTTATATCATTTTTAGGACCTGATCAACCCAACCAGTTTACGCGATTAATGCAGGTATTGTCCGTACATTCCTTGCAAATTCTGGATGTGGGGCAGGCCGTTATTCACAATCAGCTCACCTTAGGTATTGTAGTCGCGTCAAACGACCAGACTGCAACAGCTCTGGCAATGAAAGAGATTTTGATTTTAGCACATGATATTGGTTTAACTGTGCGCTTTAAACCAATCTCAAGCACAGAATACGAACAATGGGTGAATGAAGGTGGCCGAACCCGTTATATTGTCACGGCTTTAGCACCTGAACTGTCAGCTTCGCATTTACAAGCTGTTACGAATATTGTCTCAGGGCAAGGCTTTAATATCGAAACAGTCACCCGTCTATCGGGACGGCCTCATCTGAATCATGAACAGGTAGAACCTAAGCGTAGTTGCATACAGTTTGGCTTGAGCGGACAAATGCTTGATGCCGCAGCTATGCGAGCTGCCTGTCTGAGGCTCTCAACTGAGCTTAATGTTGATGTTGCTGTACAAGAAGATAATGCTTATCGGCGTAACCGACGCCTGGTCTGTTTTGATATGGATTCCACCCTGATTGAACAGGAAGTCATTGATGAATTGGCAATAGAAGCTGGTGTTGGTGCACAGGTTGCTGAAATTACCGAGCGTGCCATGCAGGGTGAACTCGATTTCCAGCAGAGTTTCCGTGCACGGGTTGCTCTGCTTAAAGGGCTAGATGCCGAAGTTCTACCAAAAATTGCTGAGCGACTGACAGTGACAGAGGGTGCAGAACGTCTGATTTCAACGTTAAAAGCTTTGGGTTATAAAACTGCTATTCTTTCGGGTGGTTTTCAGTATTTCGCAGAATATTTACAGGCCAAACTCGGGATTGACGAAGTACATGCCAATATACTTGATGTAGAAAATGGCCGTGTCACTGGTGAAGTGAAAGGACATATAGTCGACGGTGCCCGCAAAGCCTTCTTACTGCGTGAACTGGCAGAAAAAATGGGTATTTCCCTGGAACAGGCAATTGCTGTTGGAGATGGTGCTAATGACTTGCCTATGCTTTCAATCGCGGGCTTAGGGGTGGCTTTTCGTGCCAAACCTCTAGTACGGCAAAATGCTAATCAGGCAATTTCGAGTGTAGGCCTAGATGGTGTTCTTTATTTACTGGGTGTACACGATAAGGACTTGAATCGTGCCTGATGCGTAAATACAGTTACAACTTGTGCGACTCAGGAGTCGCACTTTTTGTTGGTAAACTTCTGATAAACAGATAGTTAATAAAAAATAATCTTGGTTTGTATATGTGTAGATTAAACTAAAAAAATTATTTTTTGCTCAAAAAAGCAACATATTTTTTTGTAATGACGCGCCAAGATTGATACAGCTTGGGATAAGACATTTCTATATTTTTTTTTAATGTAATGACAAAAGAATGTTGCGACAAGGTATGTCGTGTAATCGGAATTCAGGGCTTTTTTTCTATAGAAAACTCTTCATAATGCCAACAAGTACAAAACAGGCTAAGCAGAATAATCAATTTTGCAGGGCATTTGGGGAATAACATGATGGTCTAAGAAAGGGCCTAACGACATCATTAATGACGGAGATTGGTATGTGGACAGCGAATTATGCAACCATCATGGGATTTGGTTTAATTGTTGCTGCACTTGTTGCTGTTTTCTTTTCGCCTTACCGTCGTTGGCTGAGTTTTATGCTTGCCGGTATGGTATTCTGGGGTCTACTGGAAATGGTACGTTTTGGTATTCAATCAGTTTTTATTATTCCACTCACTTACAGTTATTTATGTGCACTCAGCCTGGCCATGCTGGCGATTACCATGCTCTTGCTGCGTGAAGACCACCGTGCACAAAAAGCCTTGGCTAAACGCCAGTACATTGAGCATACTCCAGTTTATGAAGACGACCAGCAACAGTGTTCAAGTCGCTAAAAATAAGCTGACTTAACAAAAAAGGTGTACCTGTCCGTACACCTTTTTTTACGTTTGATAATTTTTAATATACAAAGACTTTATTTAAAAATAAGCTTTTATGCTACGATCATAAGATTATTTTTTATAAGAATATAATAGGCGCGCATGTCATGAAACTCTCTTCAATTCCTGTTGTTCACTTGCCTCTGGTTGACCTGAGTACTGATCCTCTCGATTTACTCCTGATGGGATTAGCTCTACGTATGAAGCAATTGGCCCGTACCAGTCCAAAGTTTATTGAACTGACCCATGATCGCCAGTTCCGTATCCAGATTGGGACAGAACAGGGGATGGCACGTCAGTTTGTCATTAATCATGGGCAAGTAGAAACTGTATCTGGTTCTGCTGAAAAAGCTGACTTTATTTTACAGTTTGCAGATAGTGAGCAGGGGGTGAAGACGCTGCTTAAAGGTGATCCAACTGCTTTTATGACAGGGATGCAAAATGGCAGTATTAAAATGGAAGGTGATTTTGGTTTACTGGTCTGGTTTAACCAGGTAGCAAAACTGCTTCCACCTAAACTGCCAAAGCCGGTTAAAGAAAAAATTAAAATGGCTCGCCAGTTTTTAAAGGAAAAAACGGGTAAATAGTAAAACCCAGCCCTCTTAAAATAGAGGGCTTCTTTATATTTTTTTAAAAATTACTCTATTTCAAGATTGAAGGTAACCGGGCCATCATTTACCAGATGGACTTTCATATCTGCTGCAAAAATACCGGTTTGTACATTCTCAAATTGAGACTTCGTGTAGGCAACCAGGTCTTCATAAAGTACTTTAGCTTCACTCGGTGGCATCGCTGGTCCAAAGTCCGGACGTAACCCTTTTTGGGTTTGAGCCATCAGGGTAAACTGGGAAACCAGTAAAATACCACCCCCTACCTGACTGACATTCCAACCCATTTTTCCCTGCTCATCATCAAAAAACCGATATTTTAAAATTTTATCGATTAATTTCTTACCCGTATCCAGCGTGTCTTCTTTCCCTAATCCTAAAAATACCAGAATCCCATGACCAATTTCACCGGTAGTTTTGCCTTCCACTATGACTTTGGCCTCAAGTACACGCTGTAATAATGCCCGCATCTCACTCTCTTTTTTGCTTATTTAAAGACTGGGTTAATAGTGTATCAGAACTCGATTTCTAAACTTGAATATATATTTTATTCATATTATACAACATCTTATTTTTAAATATTTGAATAATCGATTATATTTATTTTTATTATCATTTTTAACTATTTGAAAGACTCTAGTAAAGTGCCGCTGCAGAAAATTAAAGAGATGATGTTATGTTTAAGCGTTCATTACTGGCCGCCATGCTGGGTGTTACCATGTCAGCAAGTTACGCAGCGCCTTTGACCAAAGACAATGGAGCACCTGTAGGGGATAACCAGAATTCAATCACTGCCGGCGAGAATGGCTCAACTTTGCTTCAGGATGTACAGCTGATTCAAAAATTGCAGCGTTTTGGTCGTGAGCGTATTCCTGAGCGTGTAGTACACGCACGTGGTACAGGAGCATATGGCGAGTTTATTGCGACAAAAGACTTATCGGACTTAACGGTTGCATCACTATTTAAAGCAGGAATCAAAACACCGGTTTTCTTGCGTTTCTCTACCGTAATCCATCCTAAAGGTTCACCAGAGACATTACGTGATCCGCACGGTTTTGGCCTGAAGTTTTACACTCAGGAGGGCAACTGGGACCTGGTCGGCAACAACCTGCCTGTATTTTTTATTCGCGATGCTATTAAATTTCCCGACTTTATTCATGCCATGAAGCCAAGCCCGGTGACAAATGTTCAGGATCCAAACCGTGTGTTTGACTTCCTGCAAAGTCAGCCTTGGGCTGTAAATATGCTGACCTACGTGTATTCTAACCTCGGTACTCCAGTCAGCTACCGTAACCTGGATGGCTTCGGTGTGCATGCTTTCAAACTGTACAATGCTAAAGGCGAGTATAAGTATGTGAAATTCAATTTCCGTACTCAACAGGGGCTTAAAGGCATGAACATGGAACAGACTCGTGAGATGCAAGGTAAGGACTTTAATCATCTGACCAATGACCTGTACAACAATATTTATGCCGGAAACTATCCAAAATGGGATTTATATATTCAGGTACTTGACCCGAAAGATCTGAACAAATTCGACTTTAATCCACTGGATGCTACTAAAATCTGGCCCACTCACCTGATTCCAGAAGTTAAAGTAGGTACTTTGACGCTAAACCGTATGCCGAAGAATTTCTTTAATGAAACTGAACAGTCGGCATTTGCACCAGGTAATCTGGTTCCAGGCATTGAGCCTTCTGAGGACCGTCTGCTACAGGGCCGTATCTTCTCTTATTCAGATACCCAGATGTACCGTTTAGGTGCAAACCATCAGCAGATTCCAGTAAACCGTCCTCTGGTCAAAGTCAATAACAATAACCAGGAAGGCTTCATGAATGTATCTGAACGTGATTCAGATGTGAACTATGAACCAAGCCGCAAGGAACCTAAACCTTCAACCACACATGCCAAAGCAGTCATGACACCACTTGAAGGAAGTGTATTACAGCAGGCAATCAAGAAAGAGCAATCATTCAAACAGGCCGGTGAACTCTATCGCTCCTATTCAGCGGTTGAAAAAAATGACCTGATCCGTAACTTGGCAGCTGATTTGGGTGCAGTAAAAGATACCGAAACCAAACACATCATGCTGTCCTACTTTTATAAGGCAGATGCAGAGTATGGTACACGGCTGACCCAGGCGGTAAAAGGTAACCTGGCTACTGTTAAGGCAAAAGCAGAGCAACTGCAAGACTAAGTCCGGTCAGTCCTTCAGTGAGGTAAGGTGAGTTAACTTAATCACCTTTACCTCATACGGTGCACTAGTTTTAAAGTGGAGTGATTACAGCAATATGTTAGAGATATTTTATTATTTTGAAGACTAAGGGGAATCCTGATGAGTTTTTTAAAAAGCACTTTCCTGATTTCACTATTTTGCCTGAGCAGTACCGTCGTGATGGCCGAAGTAGCTGAGTCTCCTGTGCAAGACAGTAAGCTGCCAGCCCAGCAGGAACTGGTTGATCTTTTCTTCGCTGCTGCAAAAACAGGAAATAAAGAAGTAATTGATGAATTCCTAAAATATGGATTTCCGGTCGATAGCAGAAATCATGCAGGTTTTACTCCCTTGATGATGGCAACTTACTATGGCCAGCAAAATATTGTCAGCACATTATTGGCATCCGGGGCTGACCGCTGTGCCAGAGACAATAAAGGTAATACAGCCTTGATGGGTGCTATTTTTAAAATGGAATGGGCAATTGCCAGACAGCTGCGTAAGGTCGACTGTGATATGAATACACAGCAGACCGGACAAAAAACTGTAGCAGAATTTGCTAAAGTGATTGGACAGGAACAGGCTCTTAAAGAGCTATCGAACGAATAATATATACTGGCTAAGTTTTTAAAATATAGATAAAAATTTAGCGGACTGTTTGCAAGTAGATTCTGAACAGTATAAGACCATAGTCTTGCTTTACGTATCTACATGAAAAACTTGGCTTATAGCTCATCAAAATATGTTTTAATTAAAAGATTAAAGCAAAAATTTTCTGCATATGTCTGCAATTATTCACTCCCTTCTTGATACTGACTTATATAAATTCACCATGCTACAGGTGGTATTACATAAGTTTCCGCAAACTGACAGTGTCTATCATTTTCGTTGCCGGAATCTGGAAGATACTGTATATCCTTTGTCAGATATCCTGGATGAGCTCAATCAGCAACTAGATTATTTATGCCAGCTCACATTTAAAGAAGATGAGTTACAGTACCTGCGCAATCTGCGTTTTATCAAGAGTGATTTTGTCGACTATCTGGAACTGTTTCAGCTCAAGCGTCGTTTTATTAAAGCCAGTATAGATGCAGAAGGCCGACTGGATGTCTGGATTGAAGGCCCAATGGTTCAGGCCATGATGTTTGAAATCTTTGTACTGGCACTGGTTAACGAACTATATTTTCGCCGTATTCGCAGTGAAGAAGTATTGGCTGAAGGTGAACGACGTTTGCAGGCCAAGCTGGAACTGATCAAGAGTTATGAGCGTGGACAGCAGCCAAATGATCCTCCTTTTCTGGTGTCAGACTTTGGTACACGCCGTCGCTACAGTTTTGAATGGCAAAAGCATGTAATTGAAGAGTTCCATAAGGCCAGTCCAAGTGTTTTCCGTGGTACCAGTAATGTCTTATTAGCAAAAGAGCTGGGTATTACTCCTATCGGTACAATGGCACATGAATTCTTGCAGGCTTTTCAGGCACTGGATGTACGGCTGCGCAATTTTCAGAAAGCTGCACTGGAAACCTGGGTACAGGAGTATCGTGGTGATCTGGGCATTGCCTTAACTGATGTTGTGGGTATGGATGCCTTCCTGCGTGATTTTGACCTGTATTTTGCCAAACTGTTTGATGGTCTGCGGCATGATAGTGGCGACCCTTATGAATGGGGTGACAAAGCCTATAAGCATTACCGCAAGCTAAAAATTGACAGCCGGACTAAAATGCTGACCTTTAGCGATGGCCTCAATCTGGAAAAAGCATGGAAACTTCATCAGTACTTTAAAGACCGCTTTCAGGTCAGTTTCGGTATTGGAACCAATTTGACTAATGATATGGGCCAAACACCCTTAAATATTGTCTTAAAACTGGTGGAATGCAATGGACAATCGGTTGCCAAAATTTCAGACAGTCCGGGTAAAACCATGACCGATAACGATACCTTCCTGGCCTATTTACGACAGGTTTTTGAGATTCAGGAACCTGAAATTTAAGCTGGTTTATATAGCAGTTATTTTATAAAGGCCCTATAAAAAACCGCAATGGCTTTAAATTAGACTATGCTAAAATTGGCTTTAGATAAAAAATAACCTGAAATAAGTGTAATGATGACACCTGATTTTAACTTTGGTTTACTGATCGAAGCCGAGGAACTTTTGCCACAGCTGGGTCATCCGAAACTGCGTATTGTCGACTTGAGCCGAGAATCGGTTTATCAGCAACTGCATATTCCGCACGCTTTACATTTAAAACCTAAATTATTAGTGCGTCATGAAGAGCAAGCCTCTGGCCTGCTCCCAGATGAGCTGGGCCTGCAGGCACTAATTGAATATTTACAAATTTCTCCAGAACATCATGTAGTTGCTTACGATGATGAAGGCGGGGCATGGGCAGGACGCTTGCTCTGGAACCTGCATTGCTTGGGTTTTGAACAGACCAGTCTGCTAAATGGTGGTATTCATGGCTGGCTGGCTGCCGGTTTACCTACTTCATCTGAACAGGTGGTTATTAAAGCCGCTGATACACTGGTACAGGTTGACCTTGGCCAAATTGAGAAATATCGGGTAAAATATGATCTGCTTCGTCAAATGATTAAAGAAGATAGCACCCAGCTATGGGATTGCCGAACCTTTGATGAGTATACAGGCCTGCGTCTTGCCGCCCGTCGTGGTGGACATATTCCAGGTGCTCGCCATTTTGAATGGAGTACTGCCCTTGACCGACAAAATCATCTAAAATTGCATCCGCTAGAACGCACCCGACAAAATCTGCAGAATGCAGGTTTTCAGCTGGACCAGCCTGTCGTGGTGTATTGTCAATCGCATCATCGCTCTGGGCTGGCTTATATACTGGGCCGACTTCTCGACTGGGAAATACAGGCTTATGATGGTGCATGGAGTGAATGGGGCAATCGCCTCGACAGCCCTATTATTACCGGAGAGTTGCCGTTTTGAGCCTCACATCACGTCTGAAAAAAAATATCTTTATTCGGGCCCAGCGCCTGGTTCCCCAGCATCAGCTAAGCCGGGTAGTCGGTAAAATTGCTGCCAGTGAGAACCCGCTGGTACGTGCGGCGGTCATTCAGACCTTTAAAACCCGCTATGGCGTAGATATGTCAATTGCCGAGCAGGTTAATGCTTTAAAATATAAATCTTTTAACGAGTTTTTTACCCGTGCCCTACGCGAAGGTGTGCGTATGGTAGATGCTGATCCTAAGAGTATCGTTTCACCAGCCGATGGCGCTATCTCACAGCTGGGTACGATCCATGACGGTGATATTTTTCAGGCGAAAGGACAAAGTTTTTCTGTCGAGAAACTCATCGGTGATCCACAACTGGCAGAGCCATTTAAACATGGCCAGTTTGCTACGGTCTATCTTTCTCCGCGGGATTATCATCGTGTCCATATGCCAATAACGGGTACACTAACTGAAACCCTGTATATTCCAGGTGAGCTGTTTTCAGTTAACCGGATTACTGCCGAGAATATTCCTGGCCTGTTTGCACGTAATGAGCGTATGGTCTGTCTGTTCGATACCGAACTGGGACGCATGGCGGTAGTCATGGTAGGTGCCATGATTGTGGCTGGAATTGAAACAGTGGTTACTGGAAAAGTAAAACCGTCCGGTCGTCTTGAGCTGAACCAGCATAACGTGGTACTGGAAAAGGGTGCCGAACTGGGACGTTTTTACTTGGGCTCAACTGCTGTAATTTTATTTGAACAGGATAAAATGGCTTGGGATGCGGAATTTAAGGCTAATTCTGTGGTGACTATGGGACAGAAACTGGGTCAGGCTCTTTAGAAGACCAATAATAAAAAATGCGCCTTGAGGCGCATTTTTTATAGTTCTAGTTTAAATGATATAGGCGTTCTTTAGGGAAGACAGCTTTGAAGGTCGAGCCTTCATTTTCCTTGGATTCAATTTCCAGATAGGCATTATGCTGCATGAGTACATGCTTGACGATCGCAAGGCCTAATCCGGTACCGCCGGTTTGCCGGCTGCGGGCACTATCCACCCGGTAGAAACGTTCAGTCAGTCTTGGTAGGTGCCGTGGGTCAATTCCGATGCCTGTATCCTGTACGGTAAAATAGCCATGTTCAGCATCATCATGCCAGCCGATAGTAATTGTACCGCCCTTGGGCGTATATTTAATGGCATTGGTAATCAGGTTGCTAAAGGCACTAGCCAGTTCCATATCTGAACCGATCAGGTCACAATGGCTGTCTATGTCCAGATTAAGCGTATGGCCATAATCGACATTATAGGCCTGAGCATCATCAAAAAGCTGGTTCATTAGACCGGGCATTTCCACAATCTGGTTCTTGGCAATTTTCTTGTTATTTTCAAGACGTGATAACAGCAACAAGTCATTAACCAGAGAATTCATGCGCTTGGTTTGTGCCTGCATCTGGTCAAATGCCCGTTTCCAGCGTGGATTCAAATCTTCCTGATCGGTAAAAGTCTCAATGTAGCCACTTAATACAGTGAGCGGGGTGCGTAATTCATGCGAAATATTGTCGACAAAATCTTTACGCATCTGTTCCAGGTTTTGCATGCGAGTAACATCATAAGCCACCAGCAAATGACTTTCGCCACCAAAACGGGTTAGCTTGATTTGCACATAGTGGTCTTCATGCACGGGCGACTTCATCTTGATGCCATCTGGCGCCTGATCAATATTTTGAAAATATTCAATAAAAATAGGCTGGCGTAGTATCGTGAGCAGATTACGACCACGATCTAGGGGCTGTATACCAAGCAGTTTTTCAGTAGCCGGATTAAACCATTCTATCTGGTTCAGATCATCAATCAGCATTACTGCTTCAGACAGTGCGACTAATGAAGATTGCGCCCGGTCAATCAGTCCGACCATTTCTGCCTGCACGATGCGTTCCTGACGCTGGGCCCGGTATACATTAAACAGGAGTGCTCCCCAGATACCGTTTAAATTAGGTGGAGCATCATAAGGCCGGTTAGAAATCCATTCATTTACTAAATATAAGGACCGTAGTTGAAAAGCAAAAAACACGACAAAGCCAATGAAAATACAGCTCCAGAAATAGCCGATCCCGAAACCGATCAGACTGGCAACGAGCAGTAGAAAGACCAGCAGCCGTAAGTCCTGTTTAGCAAAAGTCCACAAACTGCTGTATCGGAATTTTTTGTAGTCCCGGGCCAGCTCAGGAACCGGATATGGTTCATACATAAAGTCAGTTTAACCTAGAGCGACATCAGCACGGGTCGAGAAGCGGTAACCGGTTCCACGTACAGTCTGTACAAAGCGGTCGGCACCATAAGGCTCAAGCACCTTGCGTAAACGTCGGATATGTACATCAATGGTACGATCTTCAATATATACATTTCCGCCCCAGACCTGGTCAAGTAACTGGGCACGGGTATAAGCACGCTCTGGATGAGTCATGAAGAACGCCAGTAAGCGATACTCGGTTGGCCCCATTTCCAGAATGGAATCACCAAAGCTGACACGTTGACTGACCGGATCTAATAGCAGGCCATTTGCATCAATTGTTTTCTCACCGCTCAAGGCATTGGCACGGCGCAGTACAGCTTTAATTCGGGAAACCAGTTCACGAGTTGAGAATGGCTTGGTCATGTAATCATCTGCACCGGCATCAAGGCCTTGTACTTTATGGTCCTCTTCGCCACGGGCAGTGAGCATAATTACCGGAATTTCAGAAAGATTTTCATCGCGCTTCAGACGGCGACACAGATCAACACCACTGATGCCGCCTGGCATCATCCAGTCCAGAAGAATCAGGGCCGGGCGCTGATCAACAATCATCTGATGAGCCTGCTTGGCATCTTCAGCTTGCAGACATTGAAAACCTGCCATGTCCAGAGAGGTATGAATCATTTCACGGATCGGTAATTCATCATCTACAATTAAAATATAATCATCTTTCACAGCGCAATACCCTATTCGTTATTAACGGTGAACCGTTTTTATTTATGACAGGCTTATTACAAAGATAAATTATGACAGTATCATTGCAAAAATGGAGACAAACTCTATTTTAGCAATTATTTGTGACAAATATTACATTCAAATAGCAGCTCTGCGAAAGTATGGTATTAATAATTCAGAAATTATCACAATATTAAATTAAGAAAGATAAGCGATCAGCTCACAATTTAAAGAAAGACTATTTCTCAAATTTTTCTAATAATGCCATAAATACCACTTGGGCTGCTGCCAGTATATCTTCAAGACTCTGTTTAAAACCGCCCATAACCCAGCGAATTGCCAGCTGTGTGACATAACCGTTCAGGCCAGTCGCAATCAGTGAAACCTCATGCTGGCTACGGCTTAGATGCGGCATCATTAACATCACAAAAGCCTGAATCATTCGATCAAAACGCAGCATGGTTTCCTGAATGGTAGCCTGGTTATGCAATTCCTGAACCAGCATGGCATCCACATAAATGATACGTGCAACCCGTGGATCATCTTTTAACATGTTGAGTAAAGCCCGTAAGCCGGCTTCAATCATTTTATCAGGATTAGGCGAAGCCTGCATAATAGCCTGCATTACCCTTTGCTGTAGCTCTTCAATCAGCTGGAGAAAAATAGTCTGGAACAGCTGTTCACTTTTCTTAAAAGATTCATAAAAATAACGTTCAGTCAGTCCGGCTTCACGGCAAATATCTTTAACCGTAACTGAAAAAAAACCTTGAGTACCGTAAGCCTCAATTCCGGCTTCAATCAGCTTGGTGCGACGTGCAAGTTTACGTTCTGACAGAGATAATCCCTTGAACTGACGTTCCCTCGAACTGGCAACTGTATCTGCCTGTGGCTCCTGAGCATATTCTGACTGACTCATCTTTACCTATTATCTATAGAATTCTATGGCAGCCATTTTAACAAGTTTTTTAAACGAAGGTGCTGTCAGATACTGCCGTTTATTTTTCATGCATTTTTAACTTTAAAGAAATATTGACAATATGAATTGTCAAAATTATATTGAAAAGGAAATTTGCTATCTATCTGCCACTGCAGAGAGAAAAATAAAGGAACATGCATGAAGAATTTTAAAAATAAAGTTGCTGCCATTACAGGTGCAGGCTCAGGGATTGGCCAACAGCTGGCGGTTTTGCTGGCTAAACAGGGCTGCCATTTGTCTTTAAGTGATGTTAATGCGCAAGGCCTGCAAAAGACTGTCGAACTGTTAAAAGACAGTAATGTACGAATCACGACCCAGATAGTGGATGTGGCAGATCGTGAAGCAGTAAAAGCATGGGCTGAAGAAACTGTCAGAAATCATGGGTCGGTAAATCTGATTTTTAATAATGCCGGCGTTGCTTTAGCTTCAACAGTCGAAGGTGCCAATTATGATGAGCTGGAATGGATTGTCGGAATTAATTTCTGGGGCGTAGTATATGGCACTAAAGAATTTCTGCCTTATCTGAAAAAGAGTGGTGATGGGCATATTGTCAATATTTCCAGTTTATTTGGTCTGACAGCTCAGCCTACTCAGTCTGCCTATAATGCGACCAAATTTGCAGTGCGTGGTTTTACTGAATCATTACGTCAGGAACTGGACCTGCAAAAATGTGGGGTAAGTGCCTTATGTGTGCATCCAGGCGGTATTCGTACCAATATTGCCAATGCTGCTAAAGTCAATCAAAGTCTTAAATCACTAGGCATGCATCCCGAAAAATCAGTCAGTTCATTCAACAAACTGCTCCGTATTCCACCAGAAGAGGCTGCTCGCCAAATTCTGGATGCAGTACTGAAAGACAAGCGCCGTCTATTGATTGGTAATGATGCAAAATTTCTGGATGCCTTGCAGCGCGTTATGCCGGCCAAATACCAATATATTACTGGTCTGCTGACTGGCATGAATAAAAAACCACGTAACCAGATCGTATAACTGTTTATTAATATACTAAATAAAAAAAGCCCAGATCCTATTATCGGTTCTGGGCTTTTTAATACCTAAAAGAAGAGGGTATTATTTTAAATTAATACCTCTACAGTTTTTTTCTTCCATACAAACTGGTAATACAAACCTTGTAAAATACAGAGACTTACAAAAGCAAGTGCATAGGCATACCAGATTCCTTTAAGGCCCCAGATTTGACTAAACCAGTAAGCGCATGGCAGTTCAATCGCTAAAATAGCAAAGATATTGATGAGCATCGGTACAGTTACGGTGCCACTGGCACGCATGATGGAGGCGAAAATGGCACTGGCTCCAAAAAACAGAATAGACCACAGTACAATAAACAGTAACTGCTGACCCAGCTCGACTACTTCCGGATCGGTAATAAAAAGTGCCATCAGATACTTCGAGAAAAGATAGCCTAATATTACCAGAATGCCAGTGATGACAAAATTCATGCCGAGCGCAGTACGGCTCACCCGTGACAGTAAATCGTTTCTACCCGCCCCAATCGCTTGGGCTGCAAAAATTGAAGCTGCGATACCTATAGAGAGTGCTGGGAACTGGATATAGTTTAAAACCTGGTTAACTGCACCATAAGCTGCTGTAGCATGGGCACCAAAACGGTTAACCAGCCCCACAATGACCAGGCCAGCTACAGAGGTGGTTACCATCTGGATGCCAGTAGGAATACCTAGCCTTAAAATAATTTTACTTAATTTTGGCTGATGACGGATATAACTGAACAGCTCCCGGTCTGGACGTAAAGGATGATGTTTTTTATTCAGATAAACTGCAAGAAAGCCCAGCACCGCAAGATAGCCCACAATAGTCGCAATAGCCGGTGCAATAATCCCCATTTTAGGTAAGCCGAAATAACTGGCGATCAGGATAGGAGTGATCATTAAGCCGATCAGGCTGGTCATACCCAATGCAATCAGTGGCGTTACACTGTCACCGACACCCCGTAAAATAGATGTATAAATAATATAAATAAATAGCAGGGGACTACCAGCTAGCATCCAGCGGACATAAGGAAGTGATAAATGCATCACAGCCGGGTCTGTACCCAGTGCAAGCAAAATATGCTCGGCAAATATAACCCCCAGTAACGCCACAATAATCCCGCCGATTAATGTCATAAATAAGGTAGAACCAACTACGCAGCGTACCTTCTGAATATTCTGAGCACCCCAAGCCTGGCCAACCAGTACGGTGGCTCCTGCTGAAAGCCCAATTACAAATGCCATCAGGCAGAATAAAATTGGAAAAAACACGGAAACGGCAGCAATTGCCTCGACGCCCATCATCTGCCCGACAAAGATCGTATTAATTGTCCCGGACAGATTTTGCAGAATATTGGTTGCAATTAACGGTAAAAGAAAAACTAAAAAAGTTTTCCAGAGTTTCTGCTGCTGTATAGTAGTTTGATGTGGTGCCATAACAGTGCGTCGCACTCTCCCTGTTTTTAGTATTATCTTTAAAATAACCTTAACATAGGGCTGACCTGAAAAACGCTATGAATTAAGTAACTTCCTGCCAAATATAGTGGTATCTGTTTAGCAGCCGCGTAAAATTTCGCAGGCTTTATGCAATGTAGATTCCTGTTTAGCAAAGCAGAACCGGATCAAACGTAGTTCAGAGGGCGGTTTTTCATAAAAGGCAGAAACAGGAATAGCCACAATACCATGCTGTTCAGCCAAAAATTTACACATTTCCATATCATTCAGTTCTGGGCAGATCTGGCTGTAGTCCAGATTCTGAAAATAAGTGCCTTGAGGAACTTCATACTGGAAGCGTGAACCTTTTAATCCTTCAATAAACAGGTCTCGCTTGGCCTGATAAAAACTGCCGAGCTGCTCAATATGTTCCGGATGCTGTTGCATATAGCTGGCCAAGGCTACCTGGCAGGGAGTATTCGCACAGAAATTTACAAACTGATAAACCTGACGAAACAGGCGCATGAGATGCGGTGAAGCCGCACAATAACCTGTTTTCCAACCTGTCACATGAAAGGTTTTACCAAATGAACCAATCACAAAACTGCGCTCGGCCAGCTCAGGAAAACTGAGGGCACTCAAATGCGGACGGCCATCAAATACCAGATGCTCATACACCTCATCGCTGAGAATCACGATATTGGTGTCTTGCACCAGTTTAATCAACTGTTGCCAGTCTTCACGTGTCCAAACAGTAGCACTCGGATTATGTGGAGTATTGACGACTATCATTCGTGTTTTAGAGTTGACCTGTTGTTTTAAATGCTCCCAGTCAACCTTGAACTCTGGCGCTTGCAGGGCTATACGCTTACAGCTTCCTCCCATCATCTGTACACTGGGTACATAGCTGTCATAACTCGGATCAAAAATAATTACTTCATCACCCGGACGAATCATTGCTTGAATAGCGCAAAAAATAGCAATTGTAGCGCCTGGTGTAATGGTAAGCTGAGCCCGTGGATCAATATTGATCTGGTCCCGTTTATAAAACTGGGCAGCCAGCTGTTCACGAAGGGTCAGTAAGCCATCACCGGGAGCATATTGATGATGGCCGTCACGACTGGCTTTACATAATACCTCGACCAGATCGGGTGGTGCTGGAAAATCTGGAAAACCCTGAGACAAGTTTAGTGCATTCAGGCGCTGTGCCATTTCTGTCATCACACTGAATATGGTCACGTTCTGTGTGGCAAATTTAGACTCTACTTTAAACATATCGTAAACCTCGTTTTAAATTTAACTCAAGCTTAAAAAGCAAAGTCCACCAGCGCGCGAATAATGCCGAGAGTCAGTCCGATAAAAGCGCCTACGACTACGCCGTTGACACGGATCATGTGCAGGTCGCCACCCACTTCGTTCTCAATTTTGTCAATCATTTCCCGCGAATCCCATTCATGAATCCGCTCACTAATAAAATGAATCACCCGGTCACTGTACTGGTCACTAAAGCTAACAGCCAAACTACTCATCCGCTGATTCAGCAAGTGACGGACTTCTCTATTCTGCATCAGGTTCTCACCCACCTGCTGAATGGCAACTCTTAAATTCAGAGCAATTCCTGAATCCGGTTTTTCTAAATCGTCCTTGACAGCATTACACAATATAGCCACCGCGCCACTAATAAAGTTAAGTACTTGCGGACTGTCGAGCAGGGCATCCTTGGCACTGTTCAGACGTTGACTCGACAGACTATTTTCATCTGTCAGTTCCAGCATAAGCTGGCTTGCATATTGTTCAATGCTCTGTCGCCACGGATGCTCGGGATCAGCCAGCATGGACTCGACCCGGCCAAGCATCGAATCAACAGTCCGCTGCTGTACATCAATACCAATCCAGCTGGCGCCTCTTGCCAGTTTCCAGACACCGAGTTCCTTAAACAGCTTACGGGTCAGCTCACGTGTCTCTTCCGGATGTGACTTCATCCAGTCCTGAGCTAGATCCAGCCCACACTGCAATACATCCTGGTGAAAATCATTTTCCAGTACAGCACGCAACATTTCACTGGCCAAAGTGTTGATCTGGGTATTACGTACCCACTGCACACTATTATTCTGGATAAAACGGCCAATTTGCTCCTGCCCGACAAATTCAAAAATTTTGGGTACAGTCTGCTGGATAATCTGTACCACTTGCAGATTGTTATCTGGCTGAGCCAGCCACCGTCCGGCTGCCATGGCCAGATCAGTATCTTGCAGACTGCGTTCTACCACTGATGGAGACAGGAAGTTTTCCTGTACAAAGCGGCCCATAGATACGGCAATCCGATCCTTGTTGCGTGGAATGATTTCCGTATGGTCTTTTAAAAATGCCGGAATAGGAATACGACCAAAAGGATTCCGGAACAGAACTGTAATCGCATACCAGTCAGCAAGCCCGCCCACTACTCCAGCTTCAGCAGCAAGCATCAGGATCTGGATTAGCCAGGCATACTCTGGCACGAGCTTGGCCATGGCAATGAGTATGAGCCAGGCTATAACCGCCACAACCAGAGCGATTGTGGCATAACGTTTACTACGGTTCAGACTCGGAGAAGTCACAGGTTCAGCCATAAAATTTTATTTGTCCTTAATTTTTGTTTTTATCATTTGGTTGTGTCCTGGGCTGGTGCAGTCTGGGGTTGTAGGAGCTGACCAGTTGGACTGACTCCATATTTCTGTCCAATAGATGACAGAATAAGGCGTGCATCAAAGGCCTCCTGAGGCACATTTTTCTGCTCCTTGTAACATTCAATAGTATAGGAAACCTGAACCGGGTCAATATTTACCACTTGTGGCATATCATAAAACGGATCTGGCCAGAAGCCGGGATAACGCCGGTAATAAGCAGAAGGATAATAGGACCGGCTTGGATAGACGACTGCCTGACGGGGTGGCTGCTGGGTACGGTTGCTCGGATCATCCAGTACTTTAAAATAGCGAAAACCGTTTTGTACTGTGGTCTGTGCCGCTTTAACCAGGGTAATTTCTTCTGCAGTCCCATAACTGATATTGTCACGAGCTTGGTAACTGATACGATAGGTCTGCGCATTTAAAGCATAACTTGAGAATTGTCCCAACTGGTCAAATGTCAAAGGCTTGTGCGGGGTAGTAGCACAACCGCCAAGCAGCAGAGCTGTACCGAGAGCAAAACCTATAGATAAATTTTTCATCATACACCTCCTATCAGGAAGGACAGCACAATGGCTGGGGAGTGCAGGAAGGTTAAAAGCTGCTTCCTGGCTGATCTAGGAATTCCAGTTCTTCCGGAGTTGATTCACGGCCCAGAATTTTGTTGCGATGCGGATAACGCCCGAAACGTTCAATAATTTTCTTGTGACGTTTTTCATAATCCAGATTAACCGGATTACCCAGACGCTGAAAGAGCTTTAATGCAAATTCATGCATCATTTTTGATTCACTGTGCATGAATGGCATGTATAAAAAAGAACGTTGTTCAGGATTGAGCTGGGCATCCAGATTCAGGCTGATCGCTTCCTGGGCCAGAGCCAGAGCTAACCCGTCCTGTGCAAAAGCCAGCGGCTGGTCACGATAAAGGTTGCGGGAGAACTGATCTAGAACAATAATCTCGGCAAGGCGTCCATCGGCTGTTTTGCGCCATGACCAGAGCTCTGCCTGAACTGCTTGTGCATGAACTTTGCTAAAGTTCTGCCGTATTTTCTGATCAAAAGTATCACTTTTTGAAAACCATAGTGACTGGTGCTCAGGATTAAACCAGAAATCGAGGATCTCCTGATAATTCATAAGCTTTAATACCTATCAAGATTTATTTTTCAATAAAATCACAAATTTTCCGTGTCTTATACAGCAAGATTGTGATAAATATTTGCCGGGATAAACGCAGTATAATTGCCGGAAAATCAGTTGACTGTCACAGTAGAGCGGGTAAATCGCGTTATACTGCATGACTTAGATGATTTGAATTAATAGTTTTTAAAAGTGAGCCATGTATGAGTCAACCCGAATCAATCTCTCAAGTTTTGATACCAACATGGGTAGATTCTTCGCTCTTCAAAGGCATGTTGCGCGGGGTAGAACGGGAAGGCCTGCGCATGCAAAGTAATGGGTTTATCTCTCAAGGTCCGCATCCACACAGCCTGGGGGCGGCGCTCACTCATCCGCATATTACCACTGACTACTCTGAAGCCTTGATGGAATTCATTACGGCCCCTCAACCCGATATTCAGGCCATGCTGGCTGAACTGACAGATATTCATGCACTGGTTTACCAGCATCTTGAACATCAGGAAAAACTCTGGCCGCTTTCAATGCCGTGTATGCTGGACCGTGAAGAAGACAGTATTCAGCTGGCACAATATGGCTCATCTAATATCGGCCGGTTTAAAACCCTATATCGCCGTGGCTTAGGGGTGCGTTATGGCCGGCGTATGCAGACTATTGCAGGCGTCCATTATAATCTTTCATTTCCCGATGAGCTCTTTGAACAGTTACAGCAGCATGAGCAAGACAAAGCCTTAACACAGCTAAGTCTGCAAGATTATCGCAGCCATCGTTATTTTGGCCTAATCCGCAATTTCATCCGCCTGACACCACTGGTAATGTATCTGGTGGGCGCTAGTCCGTCAGTATGTCAATGCTTCTTAACAGGTCGCGAACATCACTTGCTGCCACTGGTTAAAGGAACTTTATATCTTCCATATGCTACCGCATTACGCATGGGGCGTTTTGGCTACCAGAATTCGGCACAAAAACAACTTGGTATTCACTATAACAATCTGTCTGGCTACCTGGATGGTCTACAAAAAGCTGTGAAAACCCCTTACGCTCAGTTTAGCCGTCTGGGACTAAAAGACGCAGATGGTGAACCGCTCCAGATTAATGATCATGTACTCCAGATTGAAAATGAATATTACAGTCTGGTCCGGCCAAAACAAGTACCAAGAGATGGAGAAACACCATCTGAGGCTTTAGCAAACCGTGGTGTCGGTTATGTGGAACTGCGGGCCGTCGATATTAATCCTTATAATCCGATTGGTATTGACGAAAATACTGCTGGTTTCCTTGAAGTGCTGGCTTTATATTGTCTGCTAAAAGACAGTCCAGACCTGCTGCCAGAAGAACAGGACCAGATTGAAAATAATCAGGCTGAAGTGGTCAACCGGGGCCGTGCTCCCAACAGTCACATCACTGAACGTGGCCAGGAACAATCTTTGGAGCAATGGGCTCAGGCACATGTTGTGGCCATGCAGCCTCTGGCGGTATTGCTGGATGAGGGCTATCACACCCAGCTGTATAGCCATGCCCTGCAACTGATGCAACAGCGTATTCAACAGGTTGATGAGACCTTATCAGCCCATGTAATTGCCGATACGATAAAATGGGGTGGAACCTGGAATCTGGGTAGCCACCTTGCACAAGAACATGCCAATTTTTATGAACAGCATGCACTTACACCAGAGAAGCAGGAATACTTTACAAAACTTGCACAGACATCGCTAGAGCAGCAACAGCAGCTTGAAGCCGATACCCGTATCAGTTTTGAAGATTATCTTGCCCATTATCAATAGTGAAAATAACAAGAGGTTGATCCATGCAATGGGGTAGTTATCGCTTCGTAAATGGTTTATTGCTGATTGCCAGTATTGTAGGGATGGCATTTGCACTTTATCTGGAACATGTCAAAGGCCTGGAACCTTGCCCTTTATGTGTCTTCCAGCGAATTGGCCTGATTGCGATGGGCTTGGTTGCCTTGGTGGCAGTAATTCATAATCCGGTATCGAATATAGTCAAACGTCTTTACGCTTTTTTGGCGACCTTAGCCATGATCTGGTCTGTAGGTGTTGCTGCGCGACACGTCTGGTTGCAGCATTTACCACCAGATCAAGTGCCAAGCTGTGGGCCGGGACTGGACTATCTGGTAGATGCCCTGCCATTGAAAACCGTTTTTCAGCAGGTTCTGACCGGTTCGGGCGAGTGTGCCATGGTAGACTGGACATTTTTAGGTCAGTCGCTACCGTTTTGGTCACTGGTATTTTTCTGTATCTTGTTAATGCTATGCTTATGGCAGCTGGTACGTAATTATCCTTATAGCAAAGCAGTCAAGAAAAAATATTAATCTGGTTCTACCTGATAAGATATCGAAAGGCCAGCTTGGAATATATCAAGCTGGCCTTTCAAATTCAGATAATTAAATAATTTATGAGCCATAAATTATTTAAGAGTAGCAGTGGCTATTTTATACTTTTAATGTTTTATGTCTCAGCAATATCTTCAAGTTTTATATTTTCTGTGTGCAGAATGTAGTAATCTAAACGTGTATTTTCAAGCAGAGGATCAGGATAGAACCACTGTACAATCTGCTGAGCAACCTGAGTATGATACTGGATCTCAAAATGGTTCAAGCCGAAAAATACTGCCTTGTGGTGTTCAGGTACCTTGAGCTGGAAACGTGGATTGGGATGTTCTCCCAAGGCACTTTTAATACTCACCAAATAATCACCAATAATCTTTAAAGCGCGGCTGTTAATATGTTCTGCTTCAACTGTACCCGCTACAAAAAAGGCCTGAATATGTGAAGGCAGGGGCGCAGGTTTACGGCTGTCATCCATTGTTCCAATACGCGCATCTAAATATTCCCAGTCGTCATCACGAACACTGCCATGGCGCAAGTCAATAATTCCATTACTACGAATATTTACCAGGTTACCAATCATATTAATCAGGGGGAAACGTCCGAGCTTTTCCTGCAAGGTAAAACCAAAACGCTCTAGAACCGCGCCATGATGCGGCGACCCCAGACAAACCAGATTCCCTACTTTACTCAACCAGCCCTGCATATTTTGCTTGCCATAAAATAAGGCACTACGAGACACTAATCCTCCCATACTATGACCAATCAGGTCAATCTGGCTAATGTCAGGGTTACGCTGGATCAAGTCATTCAGTAAATTGGCAAAACTGCGCCCATTGGCAGAAATTCGCCGTCCCGTATTATAGTTTAAATAAAGCATAGTACCGGGATGCGGTTGTGTCAGCAGATGCGCACCAATACCTGTAAAATTTGAATTGGCCCAGGTCAGGTGGTTCATGCAGAGTCCATGTACAAAAATAACCACTTTACCTTTAAGCCGGCCCTGTTGTACCCGACCATGGTGTTCATACAGAACCATAGGAAGTGCGAGCGGATTTTGCTGTGCTAAAAGATAATCACCTAATACACCGTTCAATATACCAATTAGAGAATGTAATTGCGGTGTCAGGTCTTTGCGATGCAGGCCGGGAAAGTGCTCAATAACTTGACGTAAACCAGGTGCAAGAAAATAATGGCCATAGCGTTGCAGGGCCCGGTAAGAAAACTGGTAAATCTTTTCTACACGGGGCAGGGCCTGAAAATATCTGGACTGCTGTTCACTCATGCCTAATGTGTTTAATAATAATTCACGGTGAATCATCTGCACCAGTTCATGTATACCGCTTAAACTGGTGGATGCCAGCTGTGCCAGTCCCTCTAAGAGATCTGCCTGACTGGGTGGCGTGCGGTCCCATCTACAATAGGTTTCATGCAGTGGCGTCAAACTTGGCATATTTATAGTCCTGATAGCCTGTTGGTTACATGTAGCCAGCTCTTTATTTTTTAAATATTTAAGAGTATAAAAACTACGCATCCCTGATGAGCTAAACATACTGTGAATAGAGAGATGAGCTGCATTTTTTTGTCCAACAATCTGCTTTTTCCTGTAATGATCAATTTTTAGGAAGACACTCGGATCTAAAATTTCGGACACATTAAGAGATAATAAATATTTTAATGAATATCATTTATTTACATGGCTTTAAAAGTAATTCGGACTCTATTAAAGGGCGGCTGCTTAAACAGTACTGTGCAGAGCATTTACCAGACATCAAGATCCATCTGCCTGACTTAAATATGCCGCCTGTCGAGGCATTAAAACAAATTTCTGAGCTGATTGAGGCTTTAGAAGATGTGGCTTTGGTAGGAAGCAGTCTGGGGGGCTTTTATGCGACACAACTGGTCGCTAAGCATAATATTCCAGCTGTACTGATTAATCCGGCTATGCGACCATGGTTACTCTTTCGAAAACTATTTGCTGTAGAATCCGTTCCTTATCCAGTGACCGAACACTGGACGCTTGATAATGCCCAGTTACAGCAGCTTGAACAGCTTGCAATTCCTTTTGCCCGGCATGCCGAAAAAATTTTGGTATTACTGCAACAAGGTGATGAAGTTTTGGATTATCGAGAGGCTCAGCGTTATTATAGTGCGCCTGCACATTCATCATTAATTATGACTGAAGCGCATGGCAGCCATGGGATGGACAATTTTGCAGAAAAACTTCCCATGGTGCTTGAATTTTTATCATATTCCATAAAATAAAGGAAATTGTACAACGTGTCTCAATATACGGCTCAATCACTTGAAGTTCTCTCTGGTCTGGATCCGGTCCGTCGCCGTCCAGGGATGTATACCGATACCACACGTCCTAACCATCTGGCACAGGAAGTGATTGATAATGCTGTAGACGAAGCACTGGCAGGACATGCTAACCAGATTACGGTTAAGGTCTATAAGGATGGCTCATTGTCGGTTGAGGACAATGGGCGTGGAATGCCGGTTGATATTCATCCGGAATACGGTCAGAGTGGCATTGAAATTATTCTGACCAAACTGCATGCCGGAGGTAAGTTCAGTACCGATAACTACCAGTTTTCGGGTGGTCTGCATGGTGTAGGTATTTCTGTAGTGAATGCTCTTTCAACCCGGGTAGAGGTTGAAGTACAACGGCAGGGCAATCTTTACAAAATGGCTTTTGAACATGGAGAGCCGGTTGGACCCTTAGAAGTTCTAGAAGGTAAAGCACCTAAGCGCGCCAGTGGAACCACAGTTCGGTTTTGGCCAGAAACCAGATATTTTGACAGCCCAAAATTTGCCTTGAAGGCGCTCAAACATAATTTGAAGGCCAAGGCAGTATTGGCAGCTGGTCTGAAAGTTAATTATATTGATGAAATTAATAATGAAAAAATAGAATGGCAGTTTGAAAACGGTCTGGTCGATTACCTTATGGATGAACTGCAGGAGCGGGAGATTGTTCCACAGCCTGCTTTTGTAGCAACAGGTGAGGCAGAACGAGCCAGTGCTGAATTTGCAATCTGCTGGAATACCGAAGGTGGTGAACAGATTCAGGAAAGTTATGTCAACCTGATTCCAACAGCTCAGGGAGGAACGCATGTAAATGGCTTGCGTTCAGGCATTACCGATGCATTACGGGAATTCTGTGAGCTGCGTAATCTATTGCCCCGTAATCTCAAGCTTTCGGCTGAAGACGTATGGGATGGGGTAAATTATATCCTGTCTTTAAAATTCCAGGAACCGCAGTTCTCTGGTCAGACCAAAGAACGTTTATCAAGCCGTGAAGCATCATCGATTGTGCAAAATATTGCTAAAGATGCTTTTACCCTATGGTTGAATCAGAATTCTGAAATTGCCATGCAACTGGCAGAAATGGCAATCTCTAAAGCTGGCCGGCGCCTGAAGGCGGCTAAAAAAGTCGAGCGGAAAAAAATTGTTTCGGGTCCGGCTTTACCTGGAAAACTGGCCGACTGTGCCGGCTTGACCCGTGAAGATAGTGAGCTGTTTATTGTAGAAGGGGACTCAGCTGGCGGTAGTGCCAAACAGGCGCGAGACAAAAATTTCCAGGCAATCATGCCGATTCGGGGAAAAATTCTGAACACCTGGGAAGTATCTTCCGATGAAGTGCTTGGCTCTCAGGAAGTCCATGATATCGCAATTGCTATCGGGGTCGATCCAGGCAGTGATGATCTGTCCGAATTGCGTTATGGGAAAGTCTGTATTTTGGCTGATGCTGACTCGGATGGCCTGCATATTGCCACTTTGCTTTGTGCCTTATTTGTTAAACACTTTCCAGCACTGGTTGAAGAGGGTCACTTATTTGTAGCAATGCCACCTTTATTCAGGATTGATGATGGTAAGGATGTGCATTACGCTCTGGATGAGGATGAACTTGAAGCCATCCTGAAAAAGACCAAAACCAAGACTCCACAGATTACCCGTTTTAAAGGTCTGGGTGAAATGAATGCCAGCCAGCTTCGTGAAACCACCATGGATCCAAATACCCGTCGTCTGGTACAACTTGATCTGGACGATATTCAACTGACAGCGGGTTTGCTCGACAAATTACTGGCCAAGAAGCGTTCTAGTGACCGCAAGCACTGGCTCGAACAAAAAGGGAATCTGGCTGATATTGTAGTGTAGGCCAAGAAAAATCTGTCCAATGTAGAACTTTGATATAAGTTAAAAAATCAAAGTATTAAAAAGCAGAGCCGTGGCTCTGCTTTAACCATTTAATCGTTGTTTAAAAATGGTATTTTACTAACGCACTTACGTTATTTTCGCGTACATCTGGTACACCGTATTTATTGTTCCAGAGAGAATATTCAATACCTAGGTAAAGACGGGTTTCAGGTGAAATATATTTACCGGCATTCCATTTAAGCTGGCTGGTCCAGTTCAGTTCACTTGCATGAGCTACTTCGTCATCTTCTGCAGTTGACCAGTCTAAAAATCCGTCAAATAGGAAGTCTTGGCTGCCTAATTTAAACGGTACTCCATAAGTGAGTGTCATCTGCCAGTCATCTTTCTGGATTTCATTATTTGCGCGATAAAAGTTGATGCTGGCATATTGAGTATAAGGAATAGCTAAATCAAAACCGATACCGTAGAGATAGTTGTTAAAACTCTCAATTCCATCACCGCTATTACCTTCCCAAGTGGTTGAAATCAGTACATCTTTAACTGGGCCGGCAGACAGTTTTTTACCTGAAACTTCGCCCAGGCTTAAGCGTGGAGAAAATTCAAAATAGGTACCTTTATTACCGCCGCTTTCAGTACGGTCTGCAAAAGCAAATACATCACCATATTGTAATTTGGCTGCATATTCAAAGGTTACAGTAGTTTGTTCCGGCTCTGTAGTAAGTTCATAGTTTTCACCGTACAGTCCGGTAATACTAAAATCCTGCCAGACTGGTTTGGCTTGAGCCATGGACGCAGTTGCTGCTAGAGCACATGCCAGTGCGATATGTTTAAATTTCATGTCAGTCTCTCCCCCGTAGACGGCATAAAGAATACACACTATTGTTTAAAAATAAAGACAAAATTTAAGCAGTAAAGAAAAAAAGTCCACCGAAGTGGACGCGCTAAAACAAATATAAGATAAACCCGGAATTAAAGCTGAAACTGAATGCATCAAGAATTTTAAGCGGAACTCTTGAAATTTTACTGAAACTCTCTGGTTAAAAAACTGGCCCTTCTCTAGTTATCTGGAATAGGTCTGAAAAATTATATATTTAGATCATACCGATTATAAAACAAGTTGCAACCTTAATCTCTGTATTCTATGAACTCAAAACGAATCTTCTTATAAAGGGAGCATGTCTAACCGGTTCGAAAATATAGCAGAAGGTTCTTCAAAAACCACTATGGCTTATTAAAGCAGGATTTATGCATATATCTAAATAGGTTTGTAGGGAAAAGCGTGATGTGTTGTTACCGTTGTGTATGCTTTAGAAATTTTTACAGAATTCACTTGCATATTTTTAAACTTAGCCCGATATTGAAGATAACAGCATGAATAAAATTTTAGCGAGAATTGAGCTAAAACAGGAGGATAGGCACAAAAAACTGCTCGGCAAATCATTAAGTATTGTGTTTAAGTCACCCGTAATAATGTGTCAATTCCAACAAGTTTTGCACAGGTAAGATTCGACCAGAAAGAAGAGGATGAGATTATGAACATTGAAATCCGTACAGATAAAAATATTCAAAACAGTGAACGTCTGATTAGCTATGTGCGTGCAGAACTAAACCAAGAATTCGAACGCCACAATGAGCGAATTACTCATTTTTCAGTTCATATCACCGATGAGAACGGCTTAAAAGGTGGAGATGACGATATCCGTTGTATGATCGAAGCCCGTCCTTCCGGATTAAAACCTGTTGCAGTCAAGCATAAAGCACCGAGTGTCGATTTAGCCATTCATGGAGCTATAGACAAATTGAAACGTAGTCTCGAGCATTTAATTGAAAAAAATGAACCTCAGCGTGGTGGTACTCTCGAAATACCAGATGAATTACCTGAGTAAGAAAAAAAGCCCCTTAGGGGCTTTTTTATGGCTTATTATTTTTATTCAACAATTTCCTTTCAACAAATAAATAATTCTTCGGCATAATAGGAGAAAATTTCCTGTAGAGTGCCAAGATATGTTAACTGCCCCACAACAAGCCTTGATCCAGGCCATAGAAGAATTAGATCTGGAGCAGGTACAGCGTCTTTTAAATGAGGGGCTCGACCCGAATTTTATTGATCCTGAAAAAGGTCCTCCTATTTCAGTAGTATGCGATGGCCTGTTTCAATGGTGGGAAGACGTTTCAGAAGCTTATGCTTCTGATCAACCTTTGACAGAGCAGGAAAAACAGCAAAAATTACAACCACATTTGGCGATACTTGATGCTTTAATTGAAGCTAAAGCCAATTTACACCTATGGGATGCCGAAGAGTTTTATGGTCCACTCTGGGATGCTGCAAGTGCTGCCTGTACTCCTGCTATACAACGTTTACTTGACCATAAAGTAGATCCAAATACTCGTGATGAGGAAGGTCAAACTATTCTCACATCGATCAGCGAATTATTCTTTGACTGCGATTTTGATAAAATAGACTGGACACAGTCACTACCTGAAGAAAAAAATGCATTGGAACTGCTACGTCAAAATGGCGCAAAAATGTCGAAAGAATTAATCTGATTTTGAGTAATCTTATGAATTTATCTAAAACTTTATCTTTTGTTATGCTTTCTACTGTAGCCGTACATACGATGGCTGCCGATTTTTCTTTTGACCGTCCAGGTACAGGTTTTGGCACCAGTATTACACCGGTAGGCCAGCTTGCATGGGAACAGGGATTACCGACAGTAAGTTATGATAAAAGTTATCAGGCTGGCGAAAAACAGAGAGTATTAAATTTAAATGCCGATACACTTTTACGGACCGGTTTAATGCCTGACCTGGAATTACAACTAGGCTGGCAAGGACCAGCCTGGACCCAGACTAAATATAATGGCAAAACAACAGAAGATGACGGTTTGGGTGATATCAGTATTGGTGTAAAAAAAGCCATAGACTTAGGTGATGAGCGTCTATCGATGGCAATTCTGGCAGAAGCTGTTCTGGCAACCGGTAATAGTGGTTTTAGTAATGAAGATGATATTTATAGTCTGAGTTCTGCTGTTGCCTATGTTTATAATGATCTGGTTAATACTTCAATCACAATGCGTTATGAAGTACAAGATGGTAACTGGGCAGTTACTGCTGTACCTACATTTGAATATCAGATTGCTGGCAAGTTGTCCGGTTTTTCTGAATTCGTTTATCGTAAGGCAGAAAGCCGGTCAGATGAAACCTCTCTAGCTTCAGGCCTGATGTATCAGGTTAATAATCGTACCCAGCTGGATGCTAGCGTCGGGGTCGGCCTTGCAGGAGACACACCGGATTATCAGGGTGGTTTAGGTATTTCTTACCTGTTTTAGGAAGTAATACAGATAAGATTAGTGAAAAGCCGGCATTTATTTAAATGCCGGCTTCTGCTGATATTTGATATTAGTTATTATTAATAAACAGAATATAAAACTATATTGACTGTCCTGTTGAATAATAAAATGACACTATCTTTCTGATTTTATTAAAAATCAGCTGCGATCAATTCGATGTGCAAATTCAGACAGGTCAGCGAGTGCCTGTTTACTTTCATCAAACCAGGCGCTGAACATTGAAAAGTTATGCCACATACCCGTATAAATTTTAAAATCTACCTCAACTCCAGCAGCTTCGGCCTTTTCCTTAAAACGCTGTGCATCATCTAGCAGAATTTCTTTAGAACCGACTTGAACCAGAGTTGGGGGTAAACCGCTGAAGTCACCAAATAAGGGTGAAACCTGTGGATCTGCTGTATCTATTGAAGGCGGTACATAGTATTCAATACCCCGTTCCAGTAATTCGACTGATAATAATGCATCAAGTTTACGGTTGTAGCGTAAGGATTCACTGGTCAAGGTCAGATCCAGAAATGGTGACATAAGTACCAGTGCACTCGGCAATGGTTGTTCATTCTGCTTGAGTCGTAAAATCAGTGCTAATGCAAGATTAGCTCCACAAGAATCACCTGACAAAATAATATCTTTGGGCTGAATATCTTGGTCGAGTAGAGTCTGGTAAATATCATATACAGCTTCCAGAGCTTCGGGGTATGGATGCTCTGGTGCCAAAGGATAGTCAATATGAACGACCTGCATCTGGGTTCGGGCAGCAAGCTCAGTCATAAAAGACCGGTGAGTAGCCAAACCTCCTAAAAAGAAAGCACCACCATGAATATGTAGAATCATCTGGGTAGCATTAGGTTGGGGCTTGATTTCTTCTGCGCGAACACCGGCTAACCGGAGTGCCCGGATCTCGACTTCAGGATTTTTGGGAAAGACTCGGCCCAACTGATTAAACGCAGTACGCAGTACAGGAAGAGGAAGAGCAAATTGGCTTGGTTTACGTACCAGCGATTTCAGCAGTGACTCGGCTAAAAATTGTTTAAAAATTGGGTCAATCTTCATACTTTTTCCATTATGGTGATTTACTATTTTTATTGAAGTGTATTTACCGACAGTTTTTACAAGCGTACACTAAACGGTCACATTCAAAAGTTGAATTCTTGTTGTGACTTCTTTAATACTAGGGTGGTCGACTAGTGCAGGACAAGGGAAGCTAGAAAAATGAAAAAAATCGCAATTGTGTTAGGACTGTTCAGTGTGACTGCTTTGGCAAATGCAGCTGATCCGCTTAATGGTACAGTATGGAAAACGATAGACGACCAGACTAATCAAGCGAAAGCCTTAGTCAAGTTTACTGAACAGAAAAATGGAACTCTGACAGCATCTATTCAGAATGTACTCACCAAAGGTGAGGAAAATGCCTGTACGAAATGTGAAGGTCCATACAAAAACAAGTCACTTAAAGGTTTAACCATTGTTCATAACCTGAAAAGTGTAGGTACCAACAAATATGATGGCGGTACCATTCTTGATCCGCAGTCAGGTAAAACCTATAAACTGAAAGGTGAGCTGGCTGAAGGTGGTAAAAAACTGAAATTGCGTGGTTATATCGGTGTATCAGCTCTAGGCCGTAACCAGACTTGGGTTCGCGCTAACTAAGCTTGAATTAAAGTCAAATTCGATAAAACTCCCGGCAAAATTGCCGGGATTTTTATATTTTAAACTTAGCTTCTCTCAGCAAGCGTTCGATAAGAAAATTCATCAAAACCTACTACATAGCCTTGTGGTGTTTTTAATACCGGACGTTTGACCAAGCTGGTATGGGTGATTAAGGTTTGAAGCAGCTGCTCTTCACTCTCTAGGGCTTTCTGCTGCTCTGTTTCCGAAAGTTTTCGCCAGGTGGTTCCTTTTTTATTAAGAATTACATCAGCTCCCATCTGGTCCAGCCATTCCTTGAGAGTTTCTTTATCTATTCCCTGTTTTTTATAGTCATGAAATGCATAGGGCAAGTTTAGTTCATTGAGCAGATCAAACGCTTTTTTCATTGAACTGCAATTTTTAATTCCATAAATTTTCAGCATATTACTATCTTTTTTAACCTTTTCGACAAGACTAAAGGTTAGCTAAAATTACTAGTATTGGCTATTCGATTGAAATTAAAGTTTTATGAAAGTGACACAGGACTGTCACATGAAAGACTTAAAATAATTTAATAAAGAAGTAAGATTTAAAAATATATAAATCAAGAGGGTTTTACAAAATGAGGGTCCTAAAATAGAGAAAACCCACATTTAATCATCCTGATCATGCGGGTCTCAAGCTAACGTCCATTGTCATGTCCTTAAAAAATAAGCTAAATCATTTAGATTATTTTCTTCATCCTACGGCTTCCGATCCTTTTCGTGTCATCCTGACCCATCCTTGTGCCGTAGCGGTATAATGCGCTTAAGCAGCTGTAATAAAAAGAAACAATAACTACAAATCATGTAGGACAAAAACTCACATTGAGTTTACAAGTGTACACTAATTTAGTTTATTTTATAGTCGATTATGACTGGTGCATGATCACTAAACCATTGTTCTTTATATACCCAGGCATTGACTGTACGGTTTTTCCAGTCTGGTGAACAAGCTTGGTAATCAATTCGCCAACCTACATTTTTAGCACGGGCCTGACCACGGTTGGACCACCACGAATAAAGTTCTGCTTCTGGACGAACTTCACGGAATGTATCTACATAACCCAGTTCATCATAGATATGGTCCAGCCACGCCCGTTCATGAGGTAGACAGCCGGAGGACTTCTGGTTACTTGACCAGTTTTTAATATCAATACGTTTATGTACGATATTATAATCCCCACAGATAATGATAGATTTGCCTTCCTCTCGCCACTGCTTAAGGATTTTTTGATACTCTTCTAAAAAGTGATCTTTACGTGCCTGTGCTTCATCACCAGATGAACCTGATGGTAAGTAAAGTGAACAGATATAAACCGGATAGCCGAGTCCTAAATCAAATTCAGCTGTAACAAAGCGGCCTTGGCTGTCAGCCAGTTCAAAACCTAGGCCATCTTTAACTGAAATAAAAGGCAGGCGGCTATAGATCGCAGTTCCAGCATAGCCTGGACGCTCAGCTGGAAACAGATGCGTGTACCAGCCTTCTGGTTTAAATTTATCGGTCCACTGCGCATGGGTAATCCGGCTCTCCTGCATGCAAATTACATCAGCATCAGACTGTTCCAACCATTCCAGCAGGCCTTTAGTCACTGAGGAACGTAAACCGTTTACGTTAATTGAAACTACACGTAGAATTTTTTGATCACCTGGATAGCTACTCTTTGGTATCATGCGCAAGTCTTACCTCAATCTAAAAATTTGGAGCACCTCATGACAACGCCTGTGCAATTTAACCCGCAAGCTTTCATCGAACTTGCCTTATCACGTGGTGTGCTTAAATTTGGTGAGTTTACTTTAAAATCAGGCCGTGTGAGTCCTTATTTTTTTAACGCAGGTTTACTTAATGATGGCGAAGCATTGTCATTACTGGCAGCAGGTTATGCTGACAAGCTGACAGAATGCAATCAGGTAGAAGTAATTTTCGGGCCAGCCTATAAAGGGATTCCATTTGTGGCCGCTACAGCTGTGGCTTTATCACAAAATCATGGTGTAAGTGTACCATGGGGCTTTAACCGTAAAGAAGCCAAGGATCATGGCGAAGGTGGAGTACTGGTAGGTGCTTCAGTACAAGGAAAAAAAGTCTGGATTATTGATGACGTGATTACTGCTGGCACAGCCATCCGTGAAGTAGTAACTATCCTTAAAAATGCGGGTGCATCAATTGCCGGCGTACTGGTTGCACTTGATCGCCAAGAAAAAGGACAGGGTGAACTCTCTGCAATTCAGGAAGTGCAGAAGGAGCTGGAGATTCCTGTACATGCACTGATTACGATGAAAGACTTGATGAATTATCTAGAAACGAAGGGCGATAAGGCGGCACTTTCAAAAATGGAAGCCTATCGAGTGAAATATGGGATCTGATATTCGGTCGAACAGTTTAAGCCTTTTAAAGCCCTATTTATAATAGGGCTTTATTCTTCTATTCAATCAAATAAAGTTATAACTCCTGACCAGTTTGAGTTCTTTATTTCGTTTTGATCACCTGGAAAAATCAGCCTATATAGAGGATCTAAAAATAATCAATAATATTAAGGTCTGACAGGGTTTTATATACTGACCCTTTTTATAAAGATATTTAACATGAAATAAAAGCTTTACTAAAATTGAGAAAAAAGCACAGTTAATCTCCGCTATACTTTTCTGGATTAAAAATTGATAGAGCAAAGACAGATGCGCGTACTTGTTGTGATGGATCCGATCGAAAATGTAAATCTGAAAAAGGACTCAACCATGGCCATGCTATGGGCAGCCAGCCGTCGTGGCCATGAACTCGGTTATGCATTACAGCAAGACTTATACATTGATCAGGGTAAAGCCTGGGGCCTGATTTCTCCTTTAAAAGTATTTGAAGACTATAATCATTACTACGAGTTAGGCGAAAAACAAAAAGAATCAATCGCAGCCTATGATGTGGTATTGATGCGTAAAGATCCGCCATTTGACATGAACTTTGTCTATACAACTTATATTCTGGAGCAGGCAGAGCGGGAAGGTGCACGTATTGTCAATAAACCGCAGAGCCTGCGCGACTGTAACGAAAAACTGTTTGCAACTCAGTTTCCAGAATTGCAGGTGCCAACCCTGGTGACCTCACAGCAACAGCTGATTCGTGAATTTATTGCAGAACATCAGGATGTGATTGTCAAACCACTTGATGGTATGGGCGGCGCTGGAATTTTCCGCTTAAGTGCGACAGGAGCCAATATTGGTTCCACACTAGAAATGCTGACTCAACTCGGACAACAGCCAATTATGGCACAGCGTTATATTCCGGAAATTGTTGATGGTGATAAACGTATTTTAATGATCAACGGAGAGCCTGTACCATACTGCTTGGCGCGTATTCCACAAAATGGTGAAATACGCGGTAATCTGGCAGCAGGTGGTTTGGGTGAGGCCCGTCTCTTAACTGAAAATGATAAAGCAATTGCAGCTAAAGTTGGACCTTACCTGAGGGAGAAGGGCCTGATCTTTGTAGGCCTTGACGTTATTGGTAATTATGTGACTGAAATTAACGTTACTAGTCCAACCTGTATTCGCGAAATTGATAACCAGTTTGGTACTTCAATTGCAGATGATCTGTTTGAAGCTCTGGAAAACAGCTCCTCAGCTTAAAACTGGAAATATAAAGAAGCCCAGATCTGGGCTTCTTTATATTTTATAGGGATAGCGCTGAAATAATTGTATGGTCAAGATCAGACCAAGTACAGAGAGAATCGTACTGACCCAAGCGATCATGCTCCAGAGCTGAGTATAAGAAATTAAGGCTGCAGTCAGTGGTGGAACAGTAAGTTGTGCAAAAGCAGAGACTTGTAGGACTAACCCGATACTGGTTGCTGTGGTATTTGGCTGTGGTGCATAATGCAGACTAATGGCAAAAATAGTAGTGGGAATAAAACCTCCCAATATTGAAAACACCATGATAGCCAGATATTTCAGACCAAAAGACAAATTAAAATAAGTAGAGAAAGCCAGCCAGCACATCATGACCATAAGTATAAAACCTGTACTAATGAGCCGTGCAGGTGCCAGACCACGATGTAATAAAAAACCGGAAGTAAACGTGCCTAAAATATTAGAGACTGAAACAAGAGCAGTCAGTGTTCCGGCAACTTTTAGATTAATTTGCTCATCAAGATACAATGTCGGTAAAAAGCCAATTACTGTCAGCCATTGACTGGTATAGCAGGCAAAAATAAGAGCCAAGATCAGTACAGGCGGATGACTTAAGGTTGTTCTCAAAAGCTTAATGAATAAAGGGAAGGAGCTATTTTGTATTTTGTTGATAGGCGGTAACTGTAGGTACACGACAGCCGCCAGCAGCAGGCAAGATAAGCCAAGCATATTCCAGATCTGCTGCCAGCTCCAGAACTCTAACAGGAATGGTATAAACAGCAGGGCGAGACCCACACCTAATCCCATATAGGATCCCCACAACCCCATTTTCAGGTTAAGTGATTCAGGCGTACTCAGCTGTTTAAGCAAAGCTGGAGCACATAAAGTGATAAAAAGGAAGCCAATACCTTCAATAAAACGGAAAATAAACAGGCTATAAAGATCGTTAATCCATAAACTGCCCATGCTTGCACAGCCTAGAATGACTAAACCCAATGTAAGACATCTTTTTAAACCAAAATATTGTGAAAGCCCACCCAAGCTTAGAGCAAAACACATACCAGCTGCTTGTACCAGCGAAAGCGCTAAACCTGCCTGAGTTAAACTCAGGCCAATTTCCTGCTGTAGAATGGGTAAACCCGCAGATAGTTTACCTACGTGAATAGCGGCTAGGTAACCTGCGAAAATGATGCAAAAATTAGTCTTTAAAGAAGCTAGAGCCACGTTTTTCATCCATGAAAATACTGGAGTTTTTTTGAATATTAAGAGAATTTTTTTATAGTTTATAATGAGATTCTATAAAAAAATTATAATTTTTGCATAATATGATAATTTTAATTTTTATTAATCTTATATTTGAATCAGTAAAGCTCTTATACAAAACTTTACTCAAGAGAAAAATCATAATAAAGAACGAGAAGGGATATTTTATCTTTAATTAAATTAAACTCTCGATAATTATACGAATTTATATAGGGTTAATAATAAAACTAGTTTAAACTTTAAAATTCCAAGAAAAAAACGATGACATGCTTGGTGAAAAAAAGTAAATAAACTTTTCGAAGCTTAAACTTTGTGATTACAATTAGCGGTCAAAAAACTGGTTCCCAGTCGAATTATTTTAGTATTGAAGAATTAAGCCGTGTCTGACTCACAACAACGTATTTCCAAACATGTCATGATTATGGCTGCCGGCACAGGCGGCCATGTTTTTCCTGCGCTTGCTGTTGCCAAACAATTACAATCAGAAGGTGCTCAGGTTTCATGGTTGGCAACTCCTCAGGGTATGGAGAACCGCCTGCTTCAAGATCAGAAAATTCCAATTTACCAGATTGATATTCAGGGGGTACGTGGTAATGGCATACTTCGTAAACTCATGGCCCCCTTTAAAATTTTAAAGGCAACTTTTAGTGCTATGCGTTATATGAAGCAGCTAAAAATTGATGCGGTGGCTGGTTTTGGTGGATATGTTGCAGGACCTGGTGGCTTGGCTGCTCGTTTATTGGGTATACCTGTCATTATTCATGAACAGAATGCCGTAGCCGGTTTTACCAATATACAGCTTTCTCGTATTGCAAAAATAGTCTGTCAGGCATTTCCAGAAACTTTTTCGCCACAGTCCAAAGTGGTCACAACCGGTAATCCGGTTCGTAAAGAAATTGCTGAAATTCTAAATCCAAAATGGCGCTATGATCAGCGTGCAGCTGCACAGGCACCGCTAAATATTTTAATTGTGGGAGGCTCACTAGGTGCACAAGCATTAAATGAGCGAGTCCCTGCCGTATTAAAACAGTTTGATATGCCTTTAAAGGTATTTCATCAGTGTGGACAAAAACAGCTGGAACTTACCCAGTCTGCCTATCAGGGAGCACCAGCGAGTTTACAAGTTGAAGTACAGCCATTCATTACCGATATGGCCAAAGCTTATAGTGATGCTGACTTAATTATTTGTCGTGCTGGCGCACTTACTGTTACTGAAGTCGCAACTGCTGGGGTGGCTGCCATATTTGTACCTTTACCTATCGCTGTAGATGATCATCAGACTGCCAATGCCCGGTTTCTAGCAGATTTGGGTGCTGCCAAAATCTGTCAGCAAGCCGTCATGAGCCCTGAATATTTAAAAGAACTTTTAGCGCCCTTACTTAACCGCCAGTTACTGACTGAAATGGCAGTCAAAGCGCGGCAACAGGCACAACCGAATGCAACTCAGCACGTGGTTGATTTAATTAAAAAATTGTAATATAGAGTTTATTATGTCTCCTTCTATTCCTGCTGAACAAGTTAAAGAATTAATTAAAATTCCTGAAATGCGCCGTATCAAGCAAATTCATTTTGTCGGAATTGGTGGGGCAGGTATGTGTGGTATTGCCGAAGTACTTAAAAATCAGGGTTACTGCGTTTCAGGCTCAGATATTAAGGCCTCGAAGACCACAGCTCAGCTCGAAGAAAATGGTATTGAAGTATTTATTGGCCATGCGGCTGATAATATTAAAGGTGCCAGTGTACTGGTAGTGTCTACCGCAATTGATCCTGAGAACCCGGAAGTCAAAGCCGCGATCGAACAGCGTATTCCAGTGGTACGCCGTGCCGAGATGCTGGGCGAGCTGATGCGTTACCGTCATGGAATTGCAGTAGCAGGGACTCATGGTAAAACCACAACTACCAGTCTCCTGACCTGTATGCTGGCAGAAGAAGGTATGGATCCTACTTATGTTATTGGCGGCTTGCTGAACCGTACTGGTGTAAATGCTGCATTAGGAGCAAGTCGTTATATTGTAGCTGAAGCCGATGAGTCAGATGCATCCTTTTTACATCTTGAGCCAATGGCAGCCATTGTGACCAATATCGATGCTGACCATATGGATACTTATGGCGGTAGTTTTGATGTACTGAAAGATACCTTTATCCAGTTCCTTCACAAGCTGCCATTTTACGGCTTGGCAGTTGTATGCGGTGATGATGCCAATATTCGTGAAATCATGCCGCGGATCGCGCGTCCATTATTAACTTATGGCTTCAATCCAGACAATGACATTCGCGCTGTCGATGTTGAACAGGATGGCATGCGCAGTCACTTTACGGTATTACGTAAAGATCGTGAGCCATTACGCCTGACGATTAACCAGCCCGGCCTGCATAATGTATTAAATGCACTGGCAGCTATTGGTGTTGCAACAGATGAAGGTGTATCCGATGCGGCAATTGGCCGTGCACTGGAAGGTTTCAGTGGCGTGGGGCGCCGTTTCCAGGTTCAGGGTGAGTTTGGGCTGGAACAGGGTACAGTCAAGCTGGTCGATGACTATGGACATCATCCGAAAGAGGTAGAAGCTACCATCAAGGCTGCACGGCAGAGCCACCCTGACCGTCGACTGGTTATGATGTTCCAGCCTCACCGCTTCAGCCGTACTCGAGACTGTTTTGATGACTTTGTCGATGTACTTTCACAGGTTGACCAGTTACTGTTACTTGAAGTTTACCCTGCTGGTGAAAAGCCGATAGTGGGTGCGGACAGCCGATCGCTAGCACGCAGCATCCGTCTGCGTGGCGAGGTTGAACCAATCCTGATCGATCCGGTCGAAGGCAATCTGCAGAATGTTATACAAAAAGTGTTACAACCGAATGACTTGTTATTAACCCAAGGTGCAGGTAACGTGGGGGCTATTTCACTTGAACTCGCTCATCACCAGCTCTATCTGAAATAGGACTTTTGGGTCATTTAAAAAATATTAGTGATAAAACTTTAAGGATATCAACGTGTCAAATGCTTTAAAATTCGGCAAAGTTGCAGTATTGCTTGGCGGGAAATCAGCAGAGCGAGAAGTTTCGTTAGATAGTGGTCGTGCTGTGCTTGAAGCATTGATACGTTCAGGGGTGGAAGCCGAGGCCTTTGATCCACAAGAACGTTGTGTCACTGAACTGGTGAATTATGACCGCGCTTTTATTGTATTGCATGGTCGTGGCGGTGAAGATGGACAGATTCAGGGTGTACTGGAGTGGTTAAATATTCCATATACCGGCACAGGGGTACAAGGTTCTGCGATTGGTATGGACAAGATCAAAACCAAGCAGGTCTGGCAGGGCAGTGAACTGCCGACAGCCCCACACCGTATTGTGAGCAAAGATGCCGATGCTGATGAGGTAATTGCCAGTCTTGGTTTGCCATTCATCATTAAACCGGTACATGAAGGTTCAAGTATTGGCATGAGTAAGGTAGAAAAACCTGAAGACTTTGCTGAAGCTTTGGCCAAGGCCACTGAACATGATGCTGTAGTCATGGCAGAAAAATGGATTAATGGCCGTGAGTTCACGATCGTATTGCTAAATGGCCAGGCCCTGCCAGTTATCCGTCTGGAGCCACCAAAAGATGTCGCGTTTTATGATTATGAAGCTAAATATAATCGTAATGATGTGCAATATGGTATTCCTTGCGGCTTAAGTGAAGCTGAAGAGAAGACGCTTCAGGAGCTGGCCTTGCGTGCATTTCAGGCAGTGGGCTGTAAAGGCTGGGGCCGTATTGATGCCATGCAGGATGAACAGGGTAATTTCTGGCTGCTTGAAGTCAATACTGTACCAGGCATGACCAGCCATTCACTGGTTCCTAAAGCAGCCAAGGCTGTGGGTTATGATTTTGACCAGCTTTGTGTCACGATTTTGGAGCAAACACTGCAATATCATGGAGTAGACCAGTAAGCCATGGCTCAGCTTCCGACTTCTATGCGCCGTAAACCGCGGGCAGCAATTACTTCTATTCATGAAAAACCACCAACTCGGAAGGAAAAGCTTACTAATCTGGGTGGGTGGCTGATGCTGGTAATTGCCTGCTTGGTGCTGGTTATAGGAGTTTATGGTTTATACCGGGTTATGACAGATGCTACTGTAGCTGAACTTCAGGTAGTTGGAGCACGCTCCGATGCTGAACAGCAGCAGCTGGTCAAACATCTGGACCCGGTAATTCAGGCTAACTATTTTACCTCTGATCTGGAACAGATCCGGGACGAAGCCTTGGAAATATCTTGGGTAGATAGAGTCGTCGTATCACGTGCATGGCCAAATGCCATCCGGGTACGTGTTATGCCACGTCACGCAATTGCCCGTTGGGGAACAGGACGACTGCTTAGTGACAGTGGGGATATTTTTACTGAGGCGGTGTATAGCAGTCATCAGCAATTGCCCTTACTTCATGGTCCGGCCAGTCAGTCCAAGGTGATGATGCGCCGTTACAATGAGATCAATCAATTATTTCGACCAGTCAATTTGCGTTTAAAAGAACTTTATTTAACAGAACGTATGACTTGGTTTATGCAATTTGATTCTGGACTTCGTATTATCGTGGACCAAGATCAGACTATGAGTAAACTGCAACGTTTGAGTCATCTGGCACAAACTGACTTAAAACCAGTGTGGAACAAAATCTCGGCAATTGACCTGCGTTATCGTAATGGCCTGGCTATTCAGTGGAAAAGTGCAGCACCACCTAAAATTATAAATAGTCAGTTTGTTGTAACGTTTGATGACACAAGCATTGCAGGCGGAATAAGGGCAAAGCCATAATACGTGGCTTTATAAGATTGAGGCATTGGGCCAAATATAAACAACGAACATAAAATGGTAGTGAGTAATGAGTGAAGCTGTTCCCTCGGTTGTTGCGATTGATATTGGGACGCACAAAGTTTCAGTTTTAATTGGTAAGGTCCATGCTCCGGATAATATTCAGGTCATTGGTATGGCGAGTGCTCGCAACCGGGGTATGAATAAAGGAAAAATTGTCAGTCTCGATAAAGTCATTGCCGCAATAAAAAATGCTGTCGCAGAAGCAGAAAATATGGCGGAATGCCGTATCCACTCGGCCTGGGTGTCTATACCAAGTACAGAATTAAAAAGTTTCTATGCGGCTGGCCGTACCCCTGTTACAAATCCGGAACGTATTATCAGCACCAATGAAGTGGTGCGTGCGCTGGAACTAGCCAAGGCAAGCCATGTAACAGCAGACTACTATCTGGCCAGTGCTGTACCATTAGGTTTTGAACTGGATGACACGCCAGAATGGGTGCAAAATCCGATTAACATGTCAGCACAAAGTATGACCGGACATTATCAGCTAATGATGATGCCAATCAGCACTATGCAAAATCTTGACCGGGCCATGAAAGGTGCAAATATTGGGGTCGAGAAGATGGTGGTATCTTCTTTGGCAACATCGGAAGGCAGCCTGTTGAAAGATGAAAAAGAATATGGCGTCTGTCTGGTCGATATAGGCGCAGGTACCACCAATCTGGCGGTCTATCTTGATGGTCATTTAGCACTGGTTCATACCTTGCAGCGAGGAGGGGAGCATGTTACCCGGGATATTGCTGCTGTGCTGCAAACAACGACTGAGGAAGCCGAGCGTATTAAAATATTACATGGTTGTGTTGATTTGCATGCAGTAAAGCCTGATCATATGATTCAGGTACAAGGGATTGATGGTCCGCAAACGATTAGTCGCATTGAACTTGCAGAAATTATTATTGCACGCTATGAAGAAATTTTTTCTAAAATTCGAGAAGAACTAGAACGAAGTGGTGCAATTCATGGCTTGTATCATGGTGTCGTGCTTACAGGGGACGCATGCCAGATCGAAGGCATGGTAAATCTGGCGCGCCGTATGTTAGGTGTATCCGCCCATTTAGGTAATCCGCCTTTACAGGTGTATGCAGAAGAACAGCATCAGGCTTCTTTGCGTCGCTCAATGTATGCCACTGCTTCAGGCTTGCTACTTTTTAGCCAAAGTGAAATGCAGGCAACCGTTGATGAGCCGGAAGAAACAGAGAAGCGCCCATTCTGGAGTCGGGTTGCCAATGGATGGACTAACCTGAATAGCAAACTAAAATCGATCTTCTAGGATGTATGGGTTTTTTGGGAATATTGTTAGGAAGTTGTAAGTGAAAAGCCGTGTACTTGACAAGGTGAGCATTGCACAGCATTCTAAAAAATATTTTTTACAGATCAAGGCAGTATACGGGCTAAAGTGACTGCCACAATTTAATTAGGAAATCTAAAGGTCATGTTGTCCTCATTTGAACTAATAGAAGATGAACCAAGCGATAGCAACGGTCAGGCCCGTTTCACTGTATTTGGTGTAGGCGGTGGTGGCGGTAATGCTGTACAGCATATGGTGCAGTCCGATATCAAAGGTGTAAAGTTTGTCTGTGCTAATACCGACAAACAAGCTCTCGACCGGATGAACGCTCCATTTAAAATCCAGCTTGGCGAACAAAGTACACGTGGTCTTGGCGCAGGTGCTAATCCGGAAGTAGGACAGATTGCCGCTGAAGAAAGTCGCGAAGTAATCCGTCAGCATCTTGAAGGTGCTGATATGGTTTTTGTGACTGCTGGAATGGGCGGGGGAACAGGTACAGGTGCCGCACCTGTGGTTGCTGAAATTGCTAAAGAGATGGGGATTTTAACCGTCGGTGTAGTGACCACGCCTTTTAACTTTGAAGGCCGTCGTCGTCAGCGTTCTGCAGAAAAGGGTATTGATGCGCTTGAAGCTCATGTCGATTCCCTGATTATCATTCCAAACCAGCGCCTGCTCAGTGTGTTTGGTGATATTTCCATGCAGGATGCATACAAAAAAGCAGACGATGTACTGCTTAATGCAGTACGTTCAATCTTTGATCTGGTTGTACGTCCAGGGCATATTAACCTTGACTTTGCTGACTTGAAAACTGCAATGAGTACCCGTGGCTATGCCATGATGGGTGAAGGGCGTAGCAGTGGACAGGATCGTGCCGAGAACGCAGCCCGTCTGGCTATTCGTAGTCCGTTACTTGATAATGTTAATATCATGAATGCCAAAGGTGTTCTAATTAATATTACAGGTGGTGCTGACGTAACTTTACGTGAAACCGAGATTATTACGGATGTCGTTAACCAGATCGTGGATCTGGATGATGGTGAGGTATTCTTTGGTACGGTATTTGATCCAGATGCGCGTGATGAAATTCGTGTTACAGTCATTGCCACCGGTTTGACCCGTAATGCTGCTGATGCCGTTGAGCCAAAACGCCAGGCCCAGTCAGCTCAAGCACGCACTCAGGCTACCACCCATGTTTCTGTTGAAGAAGATGATGTGCCTGCTATCAGCAAGCGTCAGGCTGTAGAAGCTCCAGCAGCCTCTACACCAAGCTCTACGCCGCGTTCCTCACCAATGAGTATTCAGGATTACCTGAAAAACCAGCAACGCAAGTAAAAATGCAGCTAGTTTGAACAAAAGCTGATGTCTTTACAAAAGGTAGTGGTCAAACACTACCTTTTTGTTTTTTATCAATGGCTAAATATGCTAACGTATAGCGGTTTTTTAGGTGGAAGACAAAAAGCGAATGTTGAAACAGCGTACCCTCAAACGTATGGTCAAAGCCAGTGGCATTGGACTGCATAGCGGTCAGAAAGTCATGATTAACTTTGTTCCGCATACAATTGATGGCGGCATCATATTTCGTCGTATTGATCTAAACCCTCCTGTTGATATTCCTGCTGATGCCTTACTCATCCAGGAAGCATTTATGTGTTCTAACCTGGTGCAGGAAAATGCCAAGGTTGGAACCATTGAGCATGTCATGAGTGCAATTGCCGGCTTGGGAATTGATAACCTGATTGTGGAGGTTTCAGCCTCTGAAGTGCCGATTATGGATGGTAGTGCAGGTCCATTTATTTATTTACTCATGCAAGGTGAGCTGGTTGAACAAAATGCACCCAAGAAGTTTATTAAAATTTTAAAGCCGGTTGAAGCCTTGATTGATGACAAACAGGCTATTTTTACTCCCCATCATGGCTTTCAGTTAAATTTTACAATTGATTTTGATCATCCTGCATTTGCTAAAGAATACCAATCTGCCACGATTGACTTCTCTACTGAAACTTTCGTATATGAAGTTAGTGAAGCCCGAACTTTTGGGTTTATGAAAGATCTGGATTATCTGAAAGCAAATAATCTGGCGCTAGGAGCCAGTCTTGAAAATGCAATTGGTGTAGATGATACCGGCGTAGTGAACGAAGAGGGGCTACGTTTTTCAGATGAGTTTGTACGCCATAAAATCTTGGATGCAGTAGGTGACCTATATCTGCTCGGACACCAGATCATTGCCAAATTCGATGGCTATAAGTCTGGCCATGCTTTAAATAATCAGCTGCTACGCAATGTGCAGAGTGATCCCAGTAATTATGAAATTGTAACATTTAATGACATTGAGGACTGCCCAATTTCTTATGTAAGTCTTTCATAAGTCATTGTCTTTATATGGTTATGTTATAACGTAACATGTAAAAATGTGAAATAATTCTCTAAATATCTTCTCTAAAGTAATTGTATATTGCGGCCATGTTACTTTTTATTGCTTGCCAAACGTAGCAAGGCTTGGCTAAGCTTGGGGTCGCTCACAAAGCCAGCAGCATTTCGTAACATTTCCTGTGTTTCTGGTGCAAGTGATTGAGAAGATGCAGTTCTGACAGGAGTATCAGGTTGTCTAGACCTGAGATAAGGCCGGATCTGTTTCAGATCTTTCAGTTCAGCATGTTGAGCTAACTTAGAAATATATTGCTTTTGCAGGTAGCCGAGCTGACTAATCAAGGCTTGATTTTCACCAGTTACCGTCAAAATGCCGTATTCATAACACACGACTTGCCATTGTTCCGGTTGGGGTAATAGCGGTTGAATTAGTTTCGTAAGTTTCTGCCATTCAGCAACTTGCGCTTTAAGAAACGTTAAGTTTCCTGTTTTTAGGTGTTTTCTTGTCTGTTGAAAGACGTTGAAAGGTTCTGACATACATATTTTCCACATAGTAATGTCTTAATCTTATGCGCTTGTTTCAGCTGATATCAAGGAAGAGATCACAAGGAACCTTGAGTAAGAACAGTTAAATGAGGTTTTTATGCACACGCGTCGTATTTTACTAGCGTTTTCACTCGCCGCATCAGCTGCATCAGTTGCATTTGCAGATCTGGTTGAATTAAACGGTACCACATCATCACCAGATCGTCTTGAAGAACTTACCCGCACTTTGGCTCAAGGTTCATATTCTCAGCCGGATGATATTAATATTCCAGCAAACACGAATGTCAGCATTACTCTTCGTGAGAAGACTGTTGAGTTGAATAATGAATCTTTAGCAAAAAAGTACGGAACTAAAGCGACCCCATCTTATAACTCCAGTAATCCTTATTCGTGGCTAGTCAGCCATCCCCTACCTGATATGAAACGTGTCAGTTCTAATTACGGTGGCCGTGTTATGGGTGGCCGGGCTGAAAATCATTCAGGTCTGGATCTATCTGCACCTAGTGGTACTCCAATCTATGCAACTGGCCCAGGTATTGTGACCAAATCAGGCTGGGGTACAGGCTATGGCCAGTATGTAGAAATTAATCATGGTAATGGTTATTTAACTCGCTATGCCCATGCTTCACGTTTGGTCGCCCGCGTAGATGACCGTGTTGAAGCGGGTGAACATATTGCAAATGTTGGCTGTACCGGCCGCTGTACCGGCCCTCACCTTCATTATGAAGTAGTCAAAGATGGCCAGCGCAAGAATCCTTCAACTTACCTTGCTATGCTGCCATAAAATTATAGTATCACCACTTTTAATATGAATTGTATGAAAAATCGCCTATATTGGCGATTTTTTGTTATTCTGAGTAATAAAACGTCACTTGGTATTTATCTTATGAATAATTCTCCATGATGGCATTCACCTGCGGCGATACCTGCTCTATACGAAAACATGATACATATAGGGGATAAGACAGGAAGATTAAGAGAAAGGTGAGTTATGGCGTTTTACGGTGATACCGACGCACAGGAAACACAAGAATGGCAAGATGCTTTTGATTCAGTACTACAGCATATGGGTACAGAGCGGGCAGCATTTCTGCTTGAAAAATTGTATCAGCGCGCGATAGCTAAACATGTTCCTATTCAGCGTCTCAATACGCCATATCTCAATACAATTTCAGTAGATGAACAGCCTGCTATGCCGGGTGATCAGGATATGGAGCGAAGAATTCGCGCTCTGATTCGCTGGAATGCCTTAGCAATGGTGTTACGTGCTAACAAGACTGGTGATGATCTTGGTGGTCACTTGGCAAGTTTTGCATCTAGTGCCACCCTGTATGATGTAGGTTTTAACCATTTTTTCCGTGCTGCTAGTGATAATTTCGGCGGTGATATGATCTATTATCAAGGTCATTGTGCACCGGGCATTTACGCACGTTCATTTCTGGAAGGCCGACTCACTGAAGAGCAGCTCGGCAATTTTCGCCGTGAAGTAGGCGGAAATGGTTTACCAAGCTATCCACATCCTTATCTGATGCCAGATTACTGGCAATTCCCGACAGTATCTATGGGCTTGGGACCAATCATGTCAATTTATCAGGCCCATATTCAGAAATATCTGATGAACCGTGGCCTGATTAAAGAAGAAGACCGGAAAATCTGGGCGTACTTGGGTGATGGCGAGATGGACGAGCCAGAGAGTCTGGGTGCGATTTCATTGGCAGGTCGCGAAAAGCTCGATAACCTGATTTGGGTGGTGAACTGTAACCTGCAGCGTCTGGATGGCCCGGTGCGTGGTAATGGTAAAATTATCCAAGAACTAGAATCACTGTTCCGTGGGGCAGGCTGGCGAGTAATTAAGGTAGTGTGGGGTCGCCACTGGGATCCGTTACTGGCCAAAGATACCTCTGGTGCATTAAAAGCTGCAATGGAAGAAGCAGTAGATGGTGACTATCAGCGCTATCAGGTTAAAGGTGGAGCCTATACGCGTGCTCACTTCTTCGGTAAGTACCCGGAAGCTGAAGAGCTGGTAAAGAATTTAAGCGATGAAGATATTGATAATCTGAATCGTGGCGGTCATGACCCGTACAAGGTCTTTGCTGCCTATGCTGAGGCCACCAAAGCCAAAGGTCAGCCGACAGTTATTTTAGCTAAAACGGTAAAAGGTTATGGACTGTCTGAAGAAATTGAAGCGGTAAACAAGACGCATCAGATCAAGAAAATGCAGCTTGAGTCACTGAAATATGTTCGTAACCGCTTCAATCTACCATTTAATGATGAACAGCTTGAAGAATTGCCATTCTATCGTCCGAGCGAAAATTCTCCCGAGCTAAAATATCTTAAGGCACGGCGCGAAGCTCTAGGAGGTTATCTACCGGCACGACGCAAAGAAAGCTATGCTCTGGATATTCCAGAACTGTCAGTTTTTGATGGCGTTCTACGTGGCAGTAATGGTAAACAGCAATCTACCACCATGGTAATGGTACGCCTGATCTCAGCATTGCTTAAAGAAAAAGCAATTAAAGATCATGTTGTTCCGATCGTACCGGATGAGGCACGTACTTTTGGCCTGGAAGGCATGTTCCGGCAGTTAGGTATCTATGCGGCACATGGTCAGCAGTATACGCCAGAAGATAATGAACAGCTCATGAATTACCGTGAAGCCAAAGATGGGCATATGCTTCAGGAAGGTATTAACGAAGCCGGGGCCATGAGTGCTTGGGCTGCACTGGGAAGTAGCTATTCAACCAATAATTTGCCGATGATTCCGATGTACATGTATTACTCCATGTTCGGTTTCCAGCGTATCGGTGATATTGCCTGGGCTGCAGGAGATGCGCAGGCTCAAGGTTTCTTGCTGGGTGCAACTGCAGGCCGTACTACCCTAAATGGTGAAGGTTTGCAGCATCAGGATGGTCATTCACATATTCTGGCCAGTACCATTCCAAACTGTGTTTCATATGACCCTTGCTTTGGTTATGAGCTGGCTGTTGTGGTACATGATGGTTTGCAACGCATGTATGTAAATCAGGAACGTGTGTTCTATTACCTGACACTCATGAATGAAAACTATGAACATCCACCAATGCCACAGGGTGTAGAAGAGGGCATCAAACGCGGGATGTACCTGCTTGAAGAAGATGATAAAGCCACTGTCCAGTTGCTGGGTTCAGGCGTTATTCTGCGTGAAGTGATCAAGGCTGCTAAAATTCTGCGTGAGGAATATCAGGTTCATGCCAACGTCTGGAGCGTCACCAGCTTCAATGAACTGGCACGTGATGGAATGGCATGTGAAGAATATAACCGCCTGCATCCGTTAAATGAACAAACCCGAGAATCTTGGGTTTCTCAGCAGCTGCGTGGTACAGATGGTATCGTGGTTGCAGCAACGGATCACATGCGTACTTATAGTGAACAGATCCGCGCTTATCTGCCAGATAACCGGCCTTACGTTACATTAGGTACAGATGGCTACGGCCGTTCTGATACCCGCGCCAATCTTCGCAGTTATTTTGGTGTAGATGCAGCTCATATCGTGGTTGCCACTCTGAAAAAACTGGCAGATGAAGGTGAAGTTGAAAACCGTCTGGTTAAAGATGCTATTTCCAGTTTTGAGCTGGAAACAGACCGTCCGGTAGCTTGGGCACCTCAAGCTCATCCGGAAGTCCAGACAGTTGCAGAATATCAAGAACCAGTATCAGGTGAGGAGAACTAAGCCCTATGCAAATCAAGACACCTGATATCGGCGTAGATCAAGCGAATGTTGCAGAAATTCTGGTCAAAGTAGGCGACCATATTGAAGTAGATGACAGCATTGTCGTGTTGGAATCCGATAAAGCAACGGTTGAAGTGCCTGCCACTTCAGCCGGAGTAGTTAAAAGTATCCTGGTCAATCAGGGCGATGACGTGACTGAAGGCACAGCATTGATTGAACTTGAAGCAGAAGGTACATCTGGTGGCGTTACTGAAGCTCAAGAAGCCGATGCAGCACAGAAAACTTCAGAAAATACTCCAACTGAATTACCTGACCGGGAAATTCAGCAGGAAATTTCATCCCATCAGCCAAACTCTCCGACCCAGGCTGCTCAACCGTCTGAATCTGGCTCATCTTCAGCTGCTACGGTTGAAGTTAAGTTGCCTGATATTGGGGTAGAGAAAGCACTGGTGGGTGAGCTGCTGGTTCAGGTAGGTGATGATATTCAGGTTGACCAGAGTATTGCAGTAGTTGAGTCAGACAAAGCCACCGTAGAAGTACCAAGTACTGTAGCAGGCAAAGTACAAAGTATTACCGTCAAAGAAGGTGATAGCGTTAAAGAAGGTGTGGTGCTGATTACTGTACGGACCGCTGAAGGTTCGGCCGAGCCTGTACCAGAGAAGCCTTCCGTCCAGTCTGCTACAGAAAAATTTGCATCTCAACGGCAGGCTGCTACATCAGTTGAAAATAGTAGTAGTGCTGAAAGTACAAAAATTGAAGTCACTGTACCGGACCTTGGGGTAGACAAAGCCACAGTCACTGAAATTTTAGTTAAAGTCGGTGACCGTGTAGAGGCTCAGCAAAGCTTGTGTGTGGTTGAGTCAGACAAGGCTTCAGTTGAGATTCCAAGTTCTGCTGCCGGCATCATTAAGGCGTTACATGTAGAGTTAAACCAGGTCGTTAAACAGGGACTATTACTGGCTGTAGTAGAGATAGAGAAATCATCTGAACCGGTTAAAACTAAACAGGCTGCAGCGGTTAAAGAGCAGGATGCTGCAACGCAACAGACTGTAGCTAAGCCGCAAAATGATACTGGTACTTTGTCAGCTCCACAGCAGGGCACTGATAAGTTAAGTAAAGAACAGCAACTTGAAAATGCCAAGGTTTATGCTGGGCCTGCAGTACGGAAGCTGGCTCGTGAACTGGGCGTAGTATTAGCACAAGTTAAGGCATCGGGTCCGCATGAACGTGTAATGAAGGAAGACGTTTTTGCATATGTCAAAACTCGTCTGACTGAAGTGCAAAAACCTGCAAGCTCAACTCCAGCACCTGTAGTTTCAGGTTTGCCAGCTTTGCCAGATTTTACTGCTTTTGGTGGTGGTGAACTGCAAACCATGACACGTTTGCAGCAGGTGTCTGTTCCACAGCTTTCACTCAACAATTATATTCCTCAGGTAACCCAGTTTGATCTGGCTGATATTACCGAACTTGAGGCATGGCGTGGTGAATTGAAAGCTAACTTTAAAAAAGAAGGCATCAGTCTGACTATCTTGGCCTTTATCGCCAAGGCGGTTGCTCACCTGTTAAAAGAAGAGCCTTATTTTGCAGGTCATCTGGCTGATGACCAGAAAGCAGTAATGCTGCGTCATGAAATTCATATGGGTATTGCAGTAGCTACGCCAGATGGGTTGACTGTACCGGTACTACGTAATCCTGATCAGAAATCTATCCGTCAGATTGCACAGGAGCTGGGGGAGCTGAGCCAGAAGGCGCGTGATAAAAAGCTGTCTCCAAAAGACCTGCAAGGTGCCAACTTTACCATTACCAGTCTGGGTTCAATCGGTGGTACGGCATTTACGCCGCTGGTTAACTGGCCACAAGTGGCAATTCTGGGAATTTCTCCGGCAACCATGCAACCAGTGTGGAATGGTGAGTCTTTTGATCCGCGCCTAATGTTGCCATTATCATTGTCTTATGATCATCGGGTGATCAATGGTGCTGATGCAGCACGTTTTACCAATAAGCTGACCAAACTGTTAAAGGATATTCGCAGTTTATTGCTGTAATCTCTTTATCTTGATAAAAGCCCTGCGATTGCGGGGCTTTTTATCAGCCCGATTAAAAAATATTAATGTATAAATCCGGGTTTAAAATAAAAGGGGTTTGAAAATTTGGCTGGCTCGTTTTACACTAGGCCTACTTCATTGGGGAGTAGCCGCTATTTACGTTCCAGTAAATAGGTGATGGTCAACATAATTGTTCAACAGAACATGGTCATCATAGCCAAAGAACCCGAGCTTTAATTCTTTTGTTGGCAAGACCTTTGATTTATCTTTCTGCTTGATTATGGCTGGCGGGAGAGATAAGTCATGGGACTACGCTAGCCAGAGAATAATCATGCCAGATTTTTTCACCTCCTTAATCTCTAATATGCCAAGTAGTATGGCGGCTTTTTCTGTATCAACAGCGATTGTTGCTTTGGCTGAAATGGGCGATAAAACTCAGCTTTTGGCCCTTTTGTTGGCTGCGCGTTTCCGTAAGCCTTTACCTATTATTTTGGCCATTCTCGCTGCTACGCTGATTAATCACGGGCTTTCCGCAGTATTAGGGCAATTTATTACCCGTATGGTTGACCCGACTGTAATGATGTGGATTCTGGCAGCAGGTTTTATTGGCATGGCAATCTGGATGCTGATTCCTGACGAGCTGGATGATGAAACTGAAAATATTAATAAATGGCAGCGCTACGGAGTATTTGGTGCCACATTTGTATTATTCTTCTTGGCAGAAATTGGTGATAAAACCCAGATCGCTACAGTTGCCTTGGCAGCTCGTTTTGACAGTATTTTCTGGGTAACAGCCGGCACCACGCTAGGTATGCTTCTGGCTAATGTACCTGCAGTGTTTATTGGCGATAAGCTGGCACACAAGCTGCCCATAGCTCTAATTCACAAGATTAGTGCCTTTATCTTCTTGGCGATTGGTATCTTTACTATTGTGCAGCATTACTTTTTCTAAGCCAACTTTATGACAGCCCGGCAGATACCGGTCGGGCTGTATTTTATATTTTGAGCCTGCTTAAAAAACTGCCTGAGCAGTACAAACTAAATTTTTTATTTTATTGTAAGTTTTAATGAATCCCATTATTTTAATAAGGAATTAAAAATTTAACTTGTGAAGTCAATTTGGGGTAGGGGATGAGTTTAGATCGCACCACATCACAGGTGCTGTTTGATAACGGCACACATAAATGCATCAGTTTTACCAGTCTGGTTAAAGGTGAAGGTGTACAGGCCAATCAGTTTCTGATTATTGATCATGAGCGGGCGGCGGTTCTCGACCCTGGTGGCGACTTAACATATATTCCCCTGACCATGGAATTAAACCGTTACACCCGGCTGGCCAATCTTGATTATGTAATGGCTTCACACCAAGATCCGGATATTATTACTTCCATGCCACGCTGGCTGGTTTATACCGATGCCAAGGTGGTTGCATCAAAACTCTGGGCACGCTTCTTACCCCATCTGAACTCAGCCTTCATGAGTGACCGCATGAAAGGTAACTGGCTGGACCGTCTGGTTGAGCTCCCAGATCAGGGGCAGAGTATTGCGCTGGGACATGCTGCGATACTGGCTATTCCGGCTCACTTTTTACATTCAGTGGGTAATTTTCAGTTCTACGATCCGGTTTCTAAAATTTTATTTTCAGGTGATATGGGCGCTTCTATGGTAGAGAATGCCAGTCAGCCACTTGAAGACTTTGAAGCTCATATTCCTAAAATGAAAGCTTTTCACCAGCGCTATATGTGTGCAAATAAGGTTATCCGTTTATGGGTGAATATGGTTCGTAAAATGGATATTGAAATGATTGTGCCACAGCATGGCAGTGCATTTATTGGCAAAGAAAAAGTGAAACAGTTTCTGGACTGGATTGAGACACTCCAGTGTGGCGTTGATCTGATGGATGAGCGTATTTTTCACTGCCCGGCTTAAAATATTAAAAAATACTTGAGTAGAAAAACAACATTTTCTAAGATTCTGCTATTGGAAATAGCCAATATCTAGACTAACGAGAATATAAGAAAATGTTGTCTCAAGTAACTTATGAAAATGCCTGTTTAAGCTGTGGTGCCTGCTGTGCCTATTACCGGGTATCATTTTATTGGGCAGAAGGCGAACAGATTCCTGAACATCTGGTAGAGCCAATTACGCCAGTTTACTCATGCATGAGAGGGACTAACCAGACCCAGCCACGTTGTCAGGCACTAGAAGGAACGCCAGGAGAACAGGTTAGCTGTAGTATTTACAGTATGCGAAGTTCAAGCTGCCAGGAAGTTCAGGCTGGTGACAGTCAGTGTAATAAAGCGCGAAGCGCGCATGGGATGATTCCGCTGATTAATATTGAACCTCAGGTAATCAATGATGAAAGCTACGATCAGGTTAGCTAAGCATAAATAAAAATAAAACGAGTAGATAGATAAAACTATGGGCAAAAATGCTTCTGCGAAGATACTGATTTCTCTAGTCTGAAATCGCTGAAATAAAAATTCTCTGGGAGAAAAATGAAATTTGAGGAGAAATTTGTTTATAATAGCTCACGGAAATTACCAGTGAGACTGTTATGCTGACCATCGTTCAAGAAGCGTTAACCTTCGATGATGTCTTGTTACTCCCTGCCTACTCTACTGTTCTCCCAAAAGATGTCTCCTTAAAGACACGTTTGACCCGCGGTATTCAACTTAATATTCCTCTTGTTTCAGCAGCTATGGATACTGTAACCGAGTCACGTATGGCAATTGCCATGGCTCAGAACGGTGGTATCGGTATTCTGCATAAGAATATGGATATTGCACTTCAGGCTGCAGAAGTCCGCCGTGTCAAAAAATTTGAAGCCGGTATGGTTAAAGACCCGATTACAGTTACCCCTGAAACCACTGTACGTGAACTGATTGCGATTACGCAAGCCAATAATATCAGTGGTGTACCTGTGGTTAAAGATGGCCAGGTGGTCGGCATTGTTACTGGCCGTGATACCCGTTTTGAAACTAATCTTGAACAGCCTGTCAGTAATATTATGACACCACAAGAGCGCTTGGTGACTGTGCGGGAAGGCGAGTCTAAAGAAAATATTCAGGCCTTACTACAACAGCACCGTATTGAAAAAGTACTGGTCGTGGACGAGCAGCATGCGCTTAAGGGACTGATTACGGTAACGGATTTCCGTAAAGCTGAACTTTATCCAAATAGCTGTAAAGATGACCTTGGCCGATTGCGTGTTGGTGCAGCAGTAGGAACTGGTGCCGAAACACCAAGCCGTGTTGAAGCCTTGGTTGAGGCAGGTGTAGATGTCATTGTGGTCGATACTGCTCATGGTCACTCAGCCGGTGTAATTGAACGCGTCCGCTGGGTCAAGAATAACTACCCGCAGGTTCAAGTCATTGGTGGAAATATTGCCACAGGTGATGCTGCGCTGGCGTTACTTGATGCCGGTGCAGATGCAGTTAAAGTAGGTATTGGACCAGGTTCAATTTGTACCACCCGTATTGTTGCCGGTATTGGTATGCCGCAGATCTCTGCAATTGACAGTGTGGCCAGTGCACTTAAAGAACAGATTCCACTGATTGCAGATGGTGGTATCCGTTTCTCGGGTGACATGGCCAAAGCAATTGGTGCAGGTGCCAGTACGATTATGGTCGGTTCATTGCTAGCAGGAACTGAAGAAGCGCCAGGTGAGGTTGAATTCTTTCAGGGACGTTACTATAAGGCCTATCGTGGTATGGGTTCATTAGGAGCAATGGCTGGAGCGACCGGGTCCGCAGACCGTTACTTCCAGGACTCTAAAGCGGGTGCCGAGAAATTGGTTCCAGAAGGTATAGAAGGCCGTGTACCATATAAAGGCCCGATGGGTAATATTGTGCACCAGATGATGGGTGGTTTACGTTCATCTATGGGTTATACCGGATCTGTGACAATTGATGATCTTCGCCAAAATGCTAAATTTGTAAAAATTACGGCAGCAGGTATGTCTGAGTCTCATGTACATGATGTCACGATTACTAAAGAAGCACCTAACTACCGTGTGGGTTAAATCATGATTGGGCTATTTTTGACCTGATCCTTATAGAAAAAGCCGTCAGTTTTATGACGGCTTTTTTGTTTTGGTGTAAAGTAAATCCAATTTGCAACAGCTTGGTTAAATAACCATAAACTATAAGAAGTGAGTAAAATATGAGCTATTTTGGAACCGATGGTATCCGTGGTAAATTCGGTGAACTCCCAATCACCCCTGAATTTGCCTTAAAACTTGGTTTCGCTGCAGGTAAGGTACTCAAAAGAATCAATCCTTCTGATAAAACATTAGTTGTACTAGGTAAAGATACCCGTTTGTCCGGGTATATTTTAGAGTCAGCCTTACAGGCTGGTCTTAACGCTGCTGGCGTTTATGTACATTTACTTGGGCCTTTACCAACTCCCGCAATTGCCCATTTGACACGAGCTTTACATGCCCATGCCGGGATCGTCATTTCTGCTTCGCATAATCCTTATTTTGATAATGGTATTAAATTCTTTTCCAGTCAGGGTAAAAAATTGCCAGACGAGCTTCAAGAAGCAATTAATGCGGAACTGGAAAAAGAAATTCGTATTGAGGATACGGCTAATCTGGGTAAGAGTGTCCGGGTAAAAGATGCAGCTGGCCGTTATATTGAATTCTGTAAATCCACCTTTCCTTACCATCATGATCTCCGTGGCCTGAAAATTGTAGTAGATTGTGCCAATGGAGCAGCCTATAACGTAGGTCCTGCTGTTTTTCGCGAATTAGGGGCAAAAGTTATTGCTCTATATAATGAACCAGACGGCCTAAACATTAACGAGCAATGTGGTTCAACTCATCCGGAAAACTTGCAAAAAGCAGTAATACAGTCACATGCCGACCTCGGTATTGCATTTGATGGCGATGCTGATCGCGTCGTTATGGTAGATAAAGCCGGTAACCTGATTGATGGTGACCATATTCTGTATATTCTTGCGACACAAACCAGCCAGAAACCTGCGGGTATTGCCGGTACCCTGATGAGTAACCTGTCACTGGAACTGGCATTAAAAAAAGCCGGTGTCGATTTTGTTCGGGCCAAAGTCGGTGATCGCTATGTATTGCAGGCACTGGAAGAGAATGGCTGGATGATTGGCGGTGAACCTTCTGGACATATTCTTACCTTGGATAAGAGTACAACAGGAGACGCTATTATTGCTGCACTTCAGGTATTAACTGTTATGGTTGAGCAGGGTAAGGCTCTGGATAAACTGATTGCAGACTTTGAGCTTTTTCCACAAGAGCTTATTAATATTCGTTTAGAAAAAATGATTGATCCTTATTCGATTCCTGCACTGGTTGCTGAATTTGAAAAAGCTGAAGCACAGCTTGAAGGAAGAGGACGGCTTTTAATAAGAAAATCAGGTACTGAACCAGTCATCCGTGTCATGGTAGAGGGTGAAAATGAGCAGGAAGTAAAAGCACTGGCTCAACATCTGGCCAATGCCGTAAAAAATCAGGCAGATGTACTTGTGGAGAGCTAAAGCATGAGTGATGTGATTAAAGATTTAAGTGAGTTACGCCTGACTTATCAGAAAGATGAGCTGCATGAAGCAGAAGTAGATACCCAGCCACATGAGCAGTTCTTGAGCTGGTTTAATTATGCTCTTCAAGCAGGATTGCATGAACCTTATGCCATGTCCTTAGCTACCGCAAATGCTCAGGGGCGACCACATGTGCGTACCGTGTTGCTGCGCGGCGCCACTGAAACAGGTTATGACTTCTATACCAATTATGACAGTCAAAAAGGCTTGGATCTGGCAGTTAATCCTTATGCCGAGCTGCTATTTTACTGGCCTGTATTGGAACGGCAGATCCGTGTCCATGGGCGGGTTGAGAAAATTTCAGAACAGGAGTCAACGGAGTATTATCATAAGCGGCCACATGACAGTCAGGTTGCTGCCCATATCAGTCAGCCACAGAGTGGCGTAATTTCTAGCCGTGAAGAATTACAGCAGCGCTTTCAGACTCTACAACAGCAAGTAGAGAACCAGCCTCTTGAAAAACCTGTATTCTGGGGAGGCTATCGTCTACACCCTGAATATTATGAATTCTGGCAGGGACGGCCTAACCGTTTACACGACCGCCTCAGTTATGAAAGAATCGATGGTCATTGGAAATTACAACGATTAATGCCATAGATGCCGAATATTCAAGTTAAGCAACGCCCTTTACTGACACGTGTAGAAAGTTTTCAACACGTGTCACCCTTTCTTGCCCATATTCTGGCCAGACGTGGAGTCGCTTCTGAACAAGAACTTGAACTCAGATTAAAATATCTGCTTTCTCCTTGCCTTAAAGGACTGGAACAGGCAGTTGAGATTATAAATCAGGCCATTGACCAGCAGAAAAAAATTGTTATTGTCGGAGATTATGATGCAGATGGTGCAACCAGCACTGCTCTGATGATTCTTGCTTTAAGAGATATGGGCGCAGATGTAGCCTATCTGGTTCCTGACCGGTTTAAATATGGTTATGGACTTACGCCTGCAATTGCGGATCTGGCTTTTACCCGTTTTACTCCCGACCTGTTGATTACTGTAGATAATGGTATTTCTAGTCATGAAGGGGTAAAACAGGCGCAAGACCATGGTATGCAGGTTATTATTACAGATCACCATCTGACTACCAAAGAAACGCCAGCCGCTGAGGCAGTAGTTAATCCGAACCAACTGGGCTGTAATTTTCCGAGTAAAGCCTTGGCTGGAGTAGGCGTTGCCTTTTATGTACTTGCCAATCTGTGCAGTTTTCGCAAAAGGGCAGACAAATCTGTCAGCAATATAACCCAATATCTGGACCTGGTTGCCTTAGGTACCTACGCCGACGTTGCGAGCCTTGATTACAATAACCGTATTCTGGTCGATGCTGGTTTGAAACGCATACACCAACAGCAGTGCCGTCCAGGAATTCTGGCATTACTTGATATTGCCGGACGCGAACCGGCAGCTCTTAAAGCACAAGATTTAGGTTTCGTACTTGGGCCGCGTATTAATGCAGCAGGCCGTATGGAAACTATGGAAATCGGAATTGAGTGTCTGTTAGCCCCTGATCTGGAAAATGCTTATCCTCTGGCCCGGCAACTTAATCAGCTAAATATTGAACGCCGTCAGATTGAAGCACAGATGAAGCAGGAAGCCTTGCGCTATCTGGAGCAACTACAGTTATCAAAAGAGAATATACCTCCCGCGCTGATTATGTTTGAAGAACACTGGCATCAGGGCGTGATTGGAATTGTCGCTGGACGCTTAAAAGAGCAGTTTCACCGGCCAAGCATTGTATTCGCAGCAGATGAAGACGGTATTCATATCAAGGGATCGGCCCGTTCGGTTGAGGGAATTCATATTCGTGATTGTATTGAGCAGATCGCTGAACAGTATCCCTATCTGGTACGTTATTTTGGCGGTCACGCTGCCGCTGCCGGACTCACGATCCGTAAAGAGCATTTTTTAGAATTTAAACAGGTTTTTACCCAGCTAATTGCAGAAATGGATGAAACGCTGCTCTCTGCTACACTTTGGACAGATGGGGAGCTGCCTGCAGAAGCGTTGGTTCTTGACACAGTGGATCTGATTGAAAAGTTAGGACCATGGGGACAAAAATTTCCGTCACCTGTGTTTGAAGGAACTTTTAAGGTTGTAGACTTCAGATGGCTTAAAGAGACTCATCTCAAATTACGTCTGGCATTAAATAACGGTCAGGTAGTAGATGCAATTGCCTTTAACGCAAAAGACAGATTTGAGTATGATCCGGAAAATGATCAAGTCGATCTGGTCTATGAACTGGAACGTAACGAGTTCAATGGTAATACAGGCCTGCAATTACGTATTATCCATCTTAAACAGAAAATTTTATAATAGGCCGCTTGAACCAGTTTAAGTATAGTAGATCGAATTGATAGGTACTGACTGTAATAGATATATTGCTTTATGACTTGTAAAATATAATAAAAAACCCATCCGGAGATGGGTTTTTTATTAGTCTAAATATTACTTCAGATTAGAAGCGGTATTTTGCAGCTACACCAAAGCTATTGTAGTCATTATTACCTTCTTCACCGAAGCCAACACGGCCTTCCAGACTTACTTGCTGGTTAATGAATTTACGTGCATTTACGCCAAACTCATTAGTATCTGTTAAATCATTATTGTAATAGTCGGCACCGATACTGAAAGTTTTGTCAATGAAGTAATCTGCTGCCAGATTGTATTCATCAAGGTCACCGAATGCTGCACCCGCTTCAAGGTTGATATCTTTACCATTGCTAAGAGTTGTAACATATTTTGCACGAAGTGTTGGGTCTACACCGTCGTCATTGTCATTGTCATAACCTTTTAGACCGGCTGCAATTAAGAGACCTGGAGCTGGTAAGTAACCTACTTCTGCACCATAGTAAGTTGTATCATTATCAATAGTACCAAATGGTGTATCACGCTCACTGTCGTGACGGCTAACATTACCACTTAGGTAAAAGTCTGAGTTAGGTACAAAGTATTCTGCACCGATACCATAACGAGTACTATCTACATCACCACGGTCAGCATAGTTAATAGCTGCGCTTACATTGCTGGCACGGTCAAGGAAAGCAGCTTCTGCAAGCGGTGCATTACGTGTTTGAACCGGATTAAAATAATAAGTACCGTTTACACCAAAAGCACTACCTGAATCGCCATTGTCGGGGTCTACATAACTTGCAGATGCACCTACTTCGGCTTGATAAGCATTGGCTGTGCCCGTTACTGCTAGAGCTGATAAAAGCGCTGACGCAATTGCTAGTTTTTTCATGGTTATTCACCCCTCTTAAAATCTTGTTAGCTAAGTTGCATACATAATGTTTTGTTACAACTTCAGTTTATGTGTTTTTAAATTCGGGTCAATCACAGGAAAGTAACGAGAATGTTGTTCGCGTAATAATATGTAATTTTTTTGATATAAGTATTTGATATATAATATTAAAACTTAAATGTTTAGTTTTATTAAAAGCATGGAGATTTTGTGAATAGTACAGGTGTTTGATTATAGATTATTCAATTTTGATTACAACTTATTTAAATGTGAGCAAGATTTACTCATTTTTATCTTTTTATTTTCAAGTTGAATTTACATATTTTGTTAGCTTTGAAATATGATGTTGATCTGTTGCATACATTCGGACAACTTGTAATTCACTCTCATTTATTTCATTTTCAATATAAATTTTTAATTTTAATAAACTCATAAATGATCCCTGCCCAATATCAATTTTCAAATTTTTTATCACGCTACTGTTATTTGAAATGATCTCAACGAGACAGATGCTCTATGCTACAATTTAAGGATTAAAAGGTTTTTTTGAGAGTAAATCACGTGGAAATTAATCCGTATCTAAACCAGTTGAAAGATTTAAGTGAACGTAGTCAGACTCTACGGGGGTATCTTTGACTACGATCTTAAAAAAGAACGGTTAGAAGAAGTTTTACGTGAGTTAGAAGATCCGAGTATCTGGAATGACCAGAGTCGTGCTCAGGCGATGGCTAAGGAAAAAGGTGAGCTTGAAAATGTTATTAATGTGCTGGAAGGTTTAAGTACCCAGCTGGAAGATGCACAGGCAATGCTAGACCTTGCAGTCGAAGCGGATGATGAAAGCCTGCTTGCGGATGTACAGGCTGAACTGAGCTCTGCGGAAGAAGCATTGGCAAAACTTGAGTTCCGCCGCATGTTCAGTAACCCCATGGATCCAAATCCCTGCTATGTCGAAATTCAGGCTGGTTCGGGCGGTACAGAGGCACAAGATTGGGCCTCTATGTTACTGCGGATGTATATGCGCTGGATTGAACGTCATGGCTTTAAAGCTGAGTTGATGGAAGAGTCTGATGGTGATGTCGCGGGAATCAAATCAGCCACTATCCGGGTAGAAGGCGAGTATGCATATGGCTGGCTACGGACAGAATCCGGTGTACACCGTTTAGTACGTAAGTCGCCATTCGACTCGGGTAACCGTCGTCATACGTCATTTTCTGCTGTATTTGTTTCACCTGAAGTAGATGATAATATCGAAATCGATATCAATCCATCTGATGTACGTACAGATACTTACCGTGCATCAGGTGCGGGTGGACAGCATATTAATAAAACTGACTCTGCAGTACGTTTGACCCATATGCCAACAGGTATCGTGGTTGCATGCCAGAATCAGCGATCACAGCATGCCAACCGTGATCATGCCTGGAAACAGCTACGTGCCAAGCTTTATGAACTTGAAATGAGTAAGCGTAATGAAGCTGCACAAGCTTTGGAAGATTCCAAGTCGGATATTGGCTGGGGTAGCCAGATTCGCTCTTACGTACTTGATGACTCACGGATTAAAGATTTGCGTACTGGCGTTGAGAATTCAAATACCGGAGCAGTACTTGATGGCGATCTGGACAAGTTTATTGAAGCAAGTCTGAAACAAGGGCTTTAATTTTAATTATAGCTCATATAAAAACAGGAGCTGGTCTCCTGTTTTTTTTAATTTTATTAATAAAATAATTAATTAGGTAATTTCATTAATTAAAAAAATCGTACTGCCAGCAAAATATCCCAAGCCCAGCAATAGCCCAATCCAGAACAGGCCGCCTAGCAGGTTATAAAGCAGAAACATCGGATAATTCATCTGATTGGCACCTGCAGCAAATGGAGCCACTGAACGTACAAAAGGAATAAAACGAGCCATCAGGATAGTTTTACCACCATGACGCACAAAATAGCGATTTGTACGGGTTAAATGTTCCGGTTTGATAAAACGTGATTTTACACTGGTAATCTGTGGCCCAAAGAATTTACCGGTATGGTAGTTAACAATATAACCTAGAGTGGCCGCTGCAAAAAGCAGCATGATCATAAAGTCAAGGTGCATAAAATCTACTGAAGCACATAATGCTCCTACACTCAGGAGCAAGCTGTCTCCTGGCAGGAAAAACATGGCAATAAATGCAGTTTCAGCAAAAATAATCATAAACAGGAGCGCATATACCCACATACCATAGGCTTCAATAAAGCCGGGCAAATGCTGTTCGAAACCAAGCAAAAAATCAATCAATTCCGTCTACCCATTTGTCGTGTTTATATAGAAAACGAGAAGTTACAGGCACTTCCATACAGCAGGCTGTATACAACGTTATACTCATTCAGCTTTGGCCTGATCTGGTCACAGTCAAAAATCCATATTTCAATATATAAATAAAAAATTAATATATTCAATATGATATAAAATTTATGACTTTTATTCATTCTCAAAACTGACAGCAGTATAACCCGGTTTAGCTTAAAGTAAACCTCAGGTGTTTATCGATAAAACTGCTTTTCTGGTCTGATCAGTAGCTTTATAAGTGCTCTGAATAGGATTTAAGGCATAGTTGAGGAAAGGGTTAAATGCATATTAATATGGGGTATACCACAATCTTCATATACTTCCCCAAAACATGCAAAACCGAGTTCCTGATAAAATGATGTTGCATGGACTTGAGAAGATAGACACAGCTGATCAAGCTGCTGCTCCTGTGCATATTTAATGATAGCCTGCATTAGAGCTTTACCTAAACCACGTCCACGATCAGTTTTAAGAACGGCTACTCGGCCAATCCAGTGATTTGGTAGTAACCGTGCAGTTGCAATGGCACGTGTCTGATCATATAGAATAAAATGAACAGCATGTTTATCGTCCTGATCCCATTCATCTTCTGCTGCAATCTTTTGCTCCTGAATAAATACTTCAGTACGAATAAACTTTGCTGCTGACTGGAGTTCGTTCCAGCTGCCATGTCTAATCTGGAATAAAGACAAAACTTGCTCCTGTAGCATATCGATATAAATGAATTAGCCTGATTTTAATGCAGCAACCCGGTACTGCTACACTATTTTTATAAAACTTTTTGAATATAGAGAGTTTTAATATTGACTCATCAATGAGTACAGTGAAGGTTATGGGGAAAGTCTTCTGAGAGTGTTAAAATAAAATCCCCCGTTCAACAGATCACGTTTATTTCTAAATTGAATAACAAATATCGTAAAAATTCGATATTAATATCGATAAAAAACGATATACTGTATTTCAAGGGTGACGTGTTTTACATCAGTGCGAGAAAAAGTGATGGACACAGAAGCGATTTATAAAGCTTTGGCAAATCCGATCCGCAGGCAGATTTTACAGTGCCTGAAAGATCCTGAGCAGTTTATTCCTAAGCTAAATGAATGTGAATATGATTTTAGCCGGGGAGTATGTGCAGGGCAGATTGAAAAAATTGCCAATGTCTCTCAGTCGACTATGTCCAACCATCTGTCAGTGTTGCAACAGGCAGGACTGATCCAGGCAACCAAATATGGTCAATGGTCTTATTTTTCGCGCAATGAAGCACTGATCCAGAAATTTGTAGATACTCTACAACAATCTCTCTAAATCTTTTTCAGGTGAAGAAAAGATCTCCCAAGGATATGAAATATGACTGATCTGTCTACTCCCGCACAGTTTGGCGAACTTCAGCTCAAGAACCGTCTGGTTATGGCCCCATTAACTCGAACCCGTGCTACTGAAGATCGTATACCCACTGATCTGATGGTGGAATACTATACGCAACGTGCGAATGCTGGCCTGATTATTGCGGAAGCAACTGTGATTGCAGAAGAAGCAAACGGATATGAACGTAGCCCAGGTTTATATAATGATAAACAAGTTGCTGCATGGAAAAAGATTACAGATGCAGTGCATGCTGAGGGAAGCCTGATTGTTTCACAACTGTGGCATGTAGGCCGTATTTCACATCCAGATTTACTCAAGGGTGAAATACCAGTTTCATCAAGTGCCATCAAACCGAAAGGTACCGTTAGTCTGCTACGACCAAAACGTGAATATGTGACCCCACGCCCGCTCGAAATTTCTGAAATTAAAGCCATTGTAGCGCAGTATAAGCAGGCAGCCATATATGCCAAAGCTGCCGGTTTTGATGGGGTAGAAGTTCATGCTGCAAATGGCTATCTGCTGGACCAGTTCCTGCAAAGCAGTACGAATCAGCGTGAAGATGAATATGGTGGTTCTGTTGAAAATCGTGCCCGCTTCTTACTTGAAGTTGTCGATGTTCTGATTGAGGTATGGGGAGCAGGACGTGTTGGCGTACATCTGGCACCACGTGGTGATGAGCATGATATGGGCGATGATAACCCGAAAGAAACCTTTGGCTATGTGGCTGAAGAGCTGGGTAAACGTCAGATTGCCTTTATATTTACCCGTGAATATCTTGCCGAAGACAGTATTAGTGCCTATCTGAAAGAACGTTCAGGTGTACCCTATATCGCGAATATGCGCCTAGATGCGCAAACAGCTAAAGAGCTGCTGGCCAGTGGTAAGGCAGACGCCGTATCGTTTGGCAAGGCTTATATTGCCAATCCGGACTTATATCAACGCCTGATGAGCAATGCGCCACTTAATGAGCTTAATACCACTACCATGTATGGTTTTGGACCGGAAGGCTATACTGACTACCCGACAATGGCTATATAAACACCAGGATTAAAATTCTTAAGGGGCATGATCCAGAGGACTGGGTCATGCTATATTTGCCGATTGTTTCTTGACTGAGAGTTCTGCTTGGGAACACCATTTTGGTATAACGCCTTACTGGCGTTAGTAAAGCCGCTTTATCGGAAGCGTTTATATAAACGTTCGGGACACTTGCCTGATTTTCAGGATGAGCTGCTGGAACGCTTTGGGCCTTTTCAGCCTCCTTTACATACGCAAGCGCTCTGGTTCCATGCTGTTTCTGTCGGTGAAACCAATGCAGCACAACCTCTGATTGAACATTATTTAAGTTTAGGTCAGCCGGTACTATTGACCAATACGACCCGTACTGGACAGGCACGTGCCAAATCCTTATTCTCACAGCGTTATCCGAAACTGTTTCAGGCAGTATTTCTGCCGGTAGACCAGCGTTACTTAATTGAAGAGTTTCTGAGCAAATACCAGCCCAAACTGTTGGCACTGGTTGAAACTGAACTTTGGCCGAACCTGTTGCAGATAACCCGATTTCGGCATATTCCTGTCTTATTGTTAAATGCACGCTTATCTGAAAAGTCCGCCAAAGGTTATGCCAGAGTAAAAGGCCTTAGCCGTTCCATGGTCGAATGCCTGGATTCAATGCTGGCTCAAGATCAGCCCACCAGACAGCGTTATATCGAATTGGGTATGCCACCTGAAGCTGTTCAGGTTGTAGGAAATATCAAGTTTGATATTTCTGCACCGCCTAAATTTACTGAACGGGCTGCCCAATTAAAGAGAGACTGGCAGTTAGAGCCACGCAAGATTATTCTACTGGCCAGTACTCATGCGCCTGAAGAACTAGAGCTGTTAACTGCTCTTCGGCCCTTTTTACAAAAGCAGCCAGAACTCTTATGCATTGTAGTACCACGACATCCTGAACGTTTTAATGAAGTATTCGAGCAGTGCCAGAAACTGGCACTGCTTACCCGACGCCGTAGCCTTGACCAGACGATTCAGCCAGATACACAAGTCTATCTGGCCGATAGTATGGGTGAATTATGGTTATGGTATGCCTTGAGTCAGGCCTGTTTCGTTGGTGGTTCTTTAAATGAGCCAGGGGGCGGACATAATATTCTTGAACCGATTGCACTTCATGTTCCCACGGTTATCGGTATACGTTACTTTAATTTCCAGAGTATTGTTGATGAGTTCGTAGAAGCTCAAGGAATTCTGATTGCACACGATGCAAACGAGGCTGTAAACCAGCTGCTCGCCTGTATAGATGACCCGGAGGCCGCAGGTCATTTAAGCCAGCAAGCCTATAATGTTCTCCAAAAAAATCAGGGTTCTTTAAATCGGCACATCCATGCTATTGATCAGTATTTATAAGTCAGCATAAAAATGAATATTGTTTTACTTGAGCCGCAGGCAGCAGCGACCGAACCATGGACTATCTGTTCCAGACGTCAAGTCCAGCATTTACTTCAGCATCTGAATATAAAGACAGGTGATACTTTAAAAGTGGGTATCCGTAATGGAGAGCGTTACCTGACAGAAATCGTTGCTCTGAATGACAATACAGTACAGGTACGGCCATTAAAACAGGAACAGCTACCAGATAAACTTCCTGTCACCCTCATTGTGGCTATGCCACGGCCAAAAGTATTACGCCGCCTGATTATGGACAGTGTAACACTCGGTGTTGAAAAGATTATTTTATTGCACAGCTACCGGGTCGATAAAAGCTACTGGCAAACCCCATTTTTACAACAGATTGAAAGTTATGTAACGCTGGGACTGGAGCAGGCAGGAGATACAATTGCACCGGCTGTAGAAATCCATAAGCGTTTTAAGCCTTTTGTTGAAGATATATTGCCCGGGTTAATCTCAGCGCAGCAACCTGCTTATGTGGCACATCCCTATAGCGAGCAGGCTATGCCGTCCAGTATAGTGCATCCCTGCACTGTAATTATTGGACCAGAAGGTGGCTTTATTCCTTATGAAATAGAATTGCTCACTCAAAATGGCTGTCAGGCCGTGCATCTAGGCCAACGTATTATCCGTACTGAAACCGTGATTCCATATGTGTTAGGTCGGCTGTTTAGTGGCATCTGATGGTTTATCTTCCTGTACTAGACTGTTGTCGCCGCGGTAAACTTTAACTTCCTGTACCGGATAAGGAATAGAGATGCCATGCTCATCAAAGGCTTTGATCACCTGTTCCTGAACTTCACTGACTGAAGCACCAATATTGGTTTCTTTTGTATCAATCCACCAGAACACGCTGAGCCTGACAGAAAAGTCAGATAAAGCAGAAACATTCACACTAAAAGCCGGCTGGCTTAAAATTGTACGCTGGTTATTAAGTATATTCAGAATCAGTTCTTTGGCTTTTTGTGCATCATCTTCATAGCTGATCCCGACATCAAAGTTACAGCGGCGGCGCGGGTAGGCAGTGTTGACAGTTATTGAGCTGGTATAGACTGTCGCATTTGGGATCAGAATACGGCGACCATCCGGCGAGCGTAAATAAGTTGCCCGAATCTGGATATCTTCGACCGTACCTTCCAGTCCATTTACAATAATATCGTCACCAATCCGGAAAGGTTCACTCAGTAAAATCAGGATACCTGAAAGCAGGTTCTGAAAAATATCCTTAAATGCAAAACCGATTGCGACCGAGCCGATTCCTAACGCGCTCATCAGTTGTCCCGGTGTAAAGCCGGGCACTGAGATTACCAATGCAATCAGCAAACCAAAAGATACAATAAAGGTACTTCCTACCCGGTTTAGTACCAGAACCAAATTCTGTCGGGTATAGGTTTTATTATGCAGGGTCTTACGAATAAAAAATTTAAACAGGGCTGATAAGAGCCAGAAAATCAGGAAAACTGCTAGAGCAATACAGAAGTAGGGCACACGTTCCCAGAAACCTTCAATGATCTTATCAATGGTACTATAGGCATCATTATATTTGCTGGTGTGTTCAATCACCTTTTGTGCAGTTTTTTCACCTGCTTCGTGCAGTAACTGAGTAGTTCCCTCAGTTACATCACTCAATTTCTTTGCTTCTTCAGCCACAGCTTCATCCGCACCTTAAACAAAGACCATATTCTGCCTGAAAACCATATTGAATTTAATCGGCTACTTGCCAAAATTATACATAGGCTGTACCTGAGTTAAAAATACGGCGTCGCTTTTTGCAAGACTTCCCGTGGTATTTCAATAGGCTGACTTTCACTCAGGTAAATCCAGGTACTGCGGCTGACAAAGAAACTTAAAATGACTAAAGCAATTAACAGCCAAGCTACAGTTTTTTCCCAGAGCAAGGTTCGACGTGGATGCCCAAAACGGTTAATCCCTGCATCACCCGCGGCAAAAAGCAGGTAAATCATGAACAGGAAATTAACCAGAGGTAAGAACAGCAGCAGCGCCCACCAGCCGCTATGATTACGGTCATGCAAACGTCGTACTATCAGGACCAGGTTAAAATAGGCATAAAGCAAGGTAAGTATTAATAAACCTATACTGGCCAGCTGATCCCACATCCCTGTAATATTATAGCTCTGAGGAGTGCTTTGCATATTAAAGCTGCCCATGAGCAGACTGAATATAACCAGTATGAAGAAAGCGATACAATTTAAAAGGCCATTCCAGCCAATATAGCTTAAACGGCTAAAGCGCCCTCTCATCGAAAGAGGATGATCGGTTTCAGTGGGGTAAAAATTATATTCAGCAGTCATGATCGCTCATCAGTTAATGGCTGGATTGGGTAAGAAAATGTTGCTTTTATGCAATTATTAAAGTTTTACCGGTTTAAAATTATAAGATAAAGATTAAATTAGTTTCTGATAAATCAATCATATTTGTTAAAAAGCAGTTATTCTGTTGAATAAAAGTTAAGCGCTTTATCTACGACCAAAGCATGATTGTCAGTTGTACTGAACAGTCCTATTACTGGTTGAAAGGCAATCAATAAAATAAATAATACCCCGTGCTAAAAGTCTCGTGAGGAGACGTACAATATCAAGGAAGTGATACTATGAGTGAGATCTATCCTGTACCTGAAGAATTTAAAAAAACTGCCCGCACTGTCGAAGAAGATTATCTGAAACGTTACCAGCATTCGATTGAACAACCTGAAGAATTCTGGGCTGAAGAGGCAAAAAGGATTGACTGGATCAAGCCATTTACACAAGTTAAAAATAGCAGTTTTGCTGCTGATAATTTCAAGATCGAATGGTTTGCTGATGGCCAGCTTAATGTCAGTGCCAACTGTCTGGACCGACATTTAAAAGAGCATCCGCACAAGCCTGCAATTATCTGGGAGGGAGACCATCCTTCACGTCACAAGATTATTTCTTTTAAAGAACTGCATGATGAAGTATGCCGTTTTGCCAATGCCCTGAAAAAATACGGGATTGCTAAAGGCGACCGGGTAGTCCTATACATGCCGATGGTCAGTGAAGCTGCCATTGCCATGCTGGCATGTGCCCGTATTGGAGCAGTGCATTGTGTAGTCTTTGGGGGATTCTCTCCTGATTCGCTGGCCAGCCGTATTGAAGACAGCCAAGCAAAAATGGTAATTACCGCTGATGCCGGTATGCGGGGCGGCAAGCTGATTCCTCTTAAAGAAAGTGTCGATCAGGCCTTAGAGCATGCAGAAACAGACTCAGTTGAACATGTAGTAGTAGTACACCGTACCGGTAATCCGGTAGAAATGAAACCAGAGCGCGATCTGTGGTATCACGAAGTAATAACTGAAGTGAATGAAATCTGCCCGCCGGAGCCGATGAATGCTGAAGATCCACTTTTTATTCTTTATACCTCTGGCTCTACCGGTAAACCTAAAGGCGTACTGCATACTACTGGCGGATATCTAGTTTATGTCAACAGCACCTTTCGAGAAGTATTTGATATAAAACAGGACGACATATACTGGTGTACTGCCGATGTGGGCTGGATTACTGGTCACAGCTATATTATTTATGGGCCATTATCTAATGGTACCACGACGGTAATGTTTGAAGGTGTGCCGCAATATCCAAGTTGGGCGCGTGTAGGCCATATTGTCGACAAACATAATATAACTATCTTATATACCGCACCCACTGCAATTCGGGCCATGATGCGTGAAGGTGATGCCTACGTGCGTGAAAGTGACCGCAGTAGCCTGCGTTTGCTGGGCTCTGTTGGTGAACCGATTAACCCTGAAGCATGGTCATGGTACTACAACGTAGTTGGAGAAGGACGCTGTCCAGTTGTTGATACCTGGTGGCAGACTGAAACGGGCGGCATACTGATTTCACCACTCCCCGGTGCGACTGACCTTAAACCCGGTTCGGCTACGCGGCCTTATTTTGGAGTGCAACCTGCTATTGTCGATGGCGAGGGCAAGGTGCTAGACGGTGCAGCAGAGGGTAATCTGATTATTAAAGATTCCTGGCCGGGCCAGATGCGAACCATATGGGGAGATCCACAGCGTTTTATTGAAGCCTATTTCTCGACATTCCCGGGTAACTATTTTACTGGTGACGGTGCTCGTCGTGATGAAGACGGTTACTACTGGATCACGGGTCGTGTTGATGATGTGTTAAATGTTTCAGGTCACCGGCTGGGAACTGCAGAAATTGAAAGTGCCTTGGTGGCACATGACCATGTTGCTGAAGCCGCTGTAGTGGGAATGCCTCATGAGATTAAAGGACAGGGGATCTGTACTTTTGTAACCTTGCAGGCAGGCGTTAATGAGTCTGAAGAGTTAAGGCAGGAACTGGTCAGCTGGGTACGCAAGCAACTTGGCCCAGTGGCAACACCAGATGCGCTGCACTGGGCACCCGCACTGCCCAAGACACGTTCCGGTAAAATTATGCGCCGTATTTTAAGAAAAATTGCTGCCAATGAACTGGACAGTCTGGGAGATACTTCGACCTTGGCAGAACCAGCTGTAGTCGAGCAATTGATTGTTACGGTCTATCCGGACCACAAGTAAAATATTTCTGAATACCGCCTTGCTTTAAGGCGGTATTTTTAACTATAAGAATAAACTGAAGAATACACACAGCTGTACAAGCCATAAAATTTTAATGAGTACCCTAGATAAAAGCTTAATGAATACAACAGAAAATTCTTACTCTGCCGAGCAGGCGATACAGACAGCACAACAACTCACCCGGCTATTTTCACATACCGCTGCCTTACGTGATAAGCAGGGCGGTAACCCTAAAAAAGAACGTGACCTGATTCGGGAAAGTGGGCTACTTAAACTGTCAATTCCTACTGAATATGGCGGTTCAGGAGCAAACTGGACGACAATTTTTGAAACTATTCGAATTATAGCGCAGGCAGACAGTTCACTGGCGCATGTCTACGGATTTCATCATCTGTTGATTGCCACGGTACAACTGTTTGCACAACCACAACAATACACCAGCTGGTTCAGGCAGACTGCTCAAGATAACCTGTTTTGGGGCAATACGCTCAACCCCCTCGACCGTCGTACTACAGTAACCCGAATTACAGATCATGAATATATTTTTCAGGGGGATAAAAGCTTCTGCTCCGGTTCAATAGACTCAGACCTGTTGCTGTGCTCGGGCTATGATGAACAGGGCAAATTGCTGATAGGTGTGATTCCATCGCAGCGCAACGGCGTTAGTTTTTTGGGGGACTGGGACAATATGGGACAGCGCCAGACCGACAGTGGCACCAGCCATTTTGAACAGGTGCATGTCTATAAAAAAGAGCTACTACTTAACCCGGGCCCACTGAGTACCCCCTATTCAAGTCTTCGTCCGCTTATTGCACAGCTGATTTTTGTCTATTTATTTTTAGGTGTAGCAGAAGGAGCATTTGAGACTGCTAAAGCTATTGTACAGGGCCAAAAAGCCTGGTCAAAGTCTCTGGCTGAACAAGCTGTAGATGACCCTTATATCCAGAAACATTTTGCCGAGTTTTATGTGCAGCTTGAAGGGGTAAGGCTACTTGCAGCAGACGCTGTGAAGAAACTGCAGGCAGCATGGTTACAGGGTGAACACTTAAGTTCAGTGCAACGCGGGGAGGTTTCTATTGCAATCGCAACTGCTAAGATTGCTGCGACCAATACCTCACTTTATATCACGCAAAATATATTTCAGGTCATGGGGGCACGTGCCACAGCTGCCAAACTGAATCTGGACCGCTTCTGGCGCAATGTTCGAACCCAAACCCTGCATGATCCGGTTGACTATAAATATCAGGAAATTGGGGAATGGATATTAACCGGTAAACTACCTGAACCCAGCTTTTATTCTTGAACGGGTATGAGAGAAATAATTTTCAGGTCAATCTTTATATCCAGAATTTAATATACAACTATCTTCAGAGACAGCTTATAGAAAAAGTGCAGGCTATAAAAAACCCTCAAGCCGAGTCTTGAGGGAGGAGAACTGCCATGGGGTGTTATTATTATTTGGTTCATGAGCAACCAGGTTTAGCTGATTAATCAGGCAGACTTGGCAGATACAACATGCTGCTGCTCTACTTCTAACTCACGAACCAATGGCAAAACCTTCTCGCCGAAATACTCTATTTCTTCTATAAAATGTAAAAAGCCTGAGAGGATCAAATCAACCCCGGCATTTTTAAGCTCAATAATCCGTTCAGCAATTTGTTGGGGAGTACCAATTAGATTGGTCTTAAAACCATCATTATATTGCACCAGATCCACAAAAGTGGATTTTGCCCAGTTTCCTTCGCCTTCACGACTGGCAGCTCCTGCCTCACGAGTAGCCTTCCCAAAAGCCTGTACTGCCTGAATATCGGCCTGCTCGATAATCTCTTGTAATACTGCCTGCGCTTCTTCTTCTGTATCACGGGCAATAATAAAGGCATTTACCCCAACCTTAATTTGATGACCATTTAAAGCCGCTTTGGTACGCAAATCACTAATCTGTTTGACCAGTTCGTCAACGCTATTACCGTTGGTAAAATACCAGTCAGACACACGTGCAGCCATATCACGTGCGGCTCGGGAACTTCCACCCTGAAATACCTCAATATGAGGCTGCTGTAGAGGTTTGGGTTTAAGGGTATAATTCTCAAACTGATAATATTTACCTTTAAAACTATACTGATCCGTAGTCCAGATTCCTTTTAAAGCTCGAATAAATTCTTCAGAACGTACATAACGTTCATCATGTTCAGGCCAGATCTCTCCAATGGCATCAAATTCTCCACGAAACCATCCACTCACAATATTAACTGCTATGCGACCTTGAGTCAGATGATCAATAGTAGCGAGCTGTTTGGCAGCCAGAGCCGGTTTCCAGGGACCTGGTAAAATGGCAGCAATGACTTTCAGCTTTTCAGTTTTTGCGAGAAGAGCATGGCTAAAGCTGACAGACTCATGCTGGTTTTCGGCGCCATAGCCTGCTGTAAAACGAATCTGGGTTAATGCATATTCAAAGCCATTTTGCTCGGCAGTCTGCGCTAAACGGACGTTATATTAATAACTCCAGTCGGTGCGCTGCTCAATCTTACTCACCACTAAGCCGCCACTGACATTTGGAACCCAGTAAGCAAACTTCAGCTGCTGTGCTTGATCATCCTTCATAGTGATTTCCTCACAAACTGTTAGGCTACATGAGTCTTCAGGTTTTTTGGATGCAAACGCGACTCTGCTGCATCTAGGCTGGGTACAGCGACAGATGGCAAGACCTCTTCCTGCTCAATCTGTTTATTGATCCCCAAATTCTGGTTAGCCTGCTCAGTTTTGACTTTAACCAGTTCTGCACGTTGCCCTTTGGCTGGCGCCCACTCTAGAATTGGAAGTGCGCGGGCAACAGCTAGTGTAATGCGGTCTGCCAGCTGTTGACTCTGGATGGTATATTCTGGAGTAAAATCACGATCTGTGGCATAAACACCAATTGGTAAAGTCTGTGCCTGAAAAAAGCTAAACAATGGGCGTAATTGGTGTTCCAATACCAATGCATGGCGGTCGCTACCACCAGAGGCAGCCAATAATACAGGTACATCCACTAAGGCTGTCTGTTCGACAAAGTCAAAAAAATGTTTGAATAGGCCAGTAAAAGAGGCACGGTAAACCGGGGTCCCGACAATTAAAGCGTCTGCTGCTTCCACAGCAGCCAGATCATCCTGTACGCGCTGTGGAAGCTGGTTACGGTAAATTGCGCCTCCCAGTAAAGGCCCAATTTCACTAAATTTAATAAAGTGGATATTAATAGGTGTTGCCTCGCTGAGTTCATTTAATACCGCCTGAACCAGAGCTTCAGTTTTAGACGGTGTATTGAGACCACCTGAAACTGCAACAATATTAAGAGGCTGAACAGAAGATGAAAAATGATGTGTCATGTAAATAAACCTAAATAGCTCGCTAGTTACTATTTATTAACGGTCAGAAGCAGCCAGCCTGTAAAATAAGGAAATTAAAATAAGTTATCGTTTTTCAAGATATCTTTTAGATCAAAAAAAATTAAAATTTAAGTTATTGTTTTATAAAAATTTAATATAAACTGAGATTTAGGCGGCTCTAAAAATAGTAATTTATATGAAATTCTGATTTGAATTGAATAAAAATATCAAATACATTAAGAGCGCTTTATTATTGATCAGTTCTTACTAGCTTGCACACTAAATTAGTGAAGAATTGCATATCCTTAATGTCATGAGTGCAGTTAGAATAAAGCTGTACTGTGCAAAGAGATCTCCTGTTTCGCTTATGAACATATTAATTGTTGATGATCATCCACTGTTCCGGCATGCCCTAATTCAAGCCGTGCGTTATAGCCTGCCACAGGCACAAATCTCTGAGACAGCTGCAGTAAATGAATTTTATGAACGTCTGGAAAAGGGTTCAGAACCAGATTTGGTTTTACTGGATTTAAACTTGCCCGGTGCTTCAGGTTTTTCAGCACTGGTTCATGTCCGTGCCCAATATCCTTCTATTCCGATTATTGTAGTCTCTGCTCATGAAGAGCTGTCAATTATTCAGCGTGCAATTGCGCACGGGGCAATGGGCTATATTCCTAAATCTGCCCATCCAAGTCATATTGGTGAGGCAATTCGTCAGGTATTAGAAGGGGAAATCTGGTTACCACCGAACTTGCCTACCAACGTGAGTTTTGATCCGAGAGCAACTGATGAGACAGAACTTGCAGAGCGGATTCAGTCACTTACACCACAGCAGTTCCGTGTACTGATGATGGTTGCTGAAGGTCTGCTCAACAAGCAGATTGCTTATGAACTGGATGTTTCAGAGGCTACCATCAAGGCACATGTAACAGCTATTTTCCGTAAGCTGGGAGTACAAAACCGTACTCAGGCAGTATTGGCTATCAAGGCACTTAATATTGATGAAAAGAGAGTCTGATTTAAAATAGCTATAAAAATAAGGCCCATGAATAAGGCCTTATTTTTTGTACCGAATGTTTTAAGCCAAGCAGTCCTGTTTGGCAATCAGATCAGTGCAAAACAGCGGATTCAAGGCAAATTCTAAATCATCAATCTGATCTTGTGATACCTGTCCTTTTTCCTTTAAATAATTTGCCACACGATCATCACGCAGGCTCAAGAATGCTGCATCATATACACCAAGCTCGACAAATAAAGCCGCAGTTTCCAGACTGTTAAAACGGTCCAGAAAAATATCACCTTCATACATTAAGAAAATATGATCCGAATCAGCCTGAGGGTCTACCTTTAAATACTCGGCCAAATCATAAGGTGAAGTCTTAATAAAGAGCAGATTGGATAATTCATCAAATTGAGTCATATCCAATTGGTCCTGTCCGGTTTTTACCTTACCCAGCCATGCTTTAAAGACCAGTACCGCTCCACCACGCAGCAGCATACTCCAAAGCTGATGACGTGCAGCATCGTCTAGACACTCAGACTCTGACTGTAGAACCTGAATCAGCTTTTCTTCCTGCTGGGCTAGCTTGTCAAATAAACCCAGACCTTGGGGCTGATAGGCAGCGGGAGCAAAAACATCAAATCTTAATGCTTCAAATACCTGAAGTGCCAGAGGAACTGCGCTGTGGTAAAGGGTATCGAGAGCCTGTAATTGGGGTTGGGCAAGCTTGCTATGTTTAAACAATTGCTGCCACTGGATTTCAGGTAATAGCGCATTGGCACTATAATCCCGATAAAACTGTTGTGAAGGCTGGGCACCGTGTCCGACAATTTCTGACATATTCATAATAGTATCCTTAGGTTTTTTCTCTGACCGGTTTTTTCATAATGCAGACAATGAGAAAACCTGATGTATATATCTATTTTATGAGGGTGGAGGGGGGTAAATAGAAATAAGACTAAAGTTGTATAAGGTTAAAAATGAGTTTTTTATTTTTATAAAATCAATAACTTGTTTAATTGTAACTAAGTATACAAGTGTTCACTTTAAAATTGAGCAGCTTTGCCATAGAAAATTCACAGTTGAAATTTTTGGCCAGTTTTTCATCATTAAATTAGCTGTTTTTTGATTTATTCTGCCTGTCTTGCCCTTATATTTTGTCAGTTAAGGCTGAAAATAGTTTTTCACAGTCTTTTTTGCCAGCTTTATGCTGGCAAAAAAGACTGTTCAATTATTTATAGATCAAGACTGATCACCTATGATTTTTAAACCCGATAACCAGGCGCGTAATGCCGCTGGTTTTAATGGTTTTTTCAATAAGACAATATTGTGCTGTTTTAAACGGTGAGGTAATTCAGGATCTGAATCTGCGGTAATCAACGCTACGGGTACAGGATGATAACGATGCTCAAGAATAAAGTCTAATCCTAATTGCCCCTGATTCAGATGTTGGTCAATCAGCCAGACTTGAATATTTTCCTGTTCGATAAGAGCAAGTGCCTGTTGAGGTTCACGGGCTTTAAAGACCTGATACCCCCATTTCGTTAGTAAGGTTGACATACCTTCAAGGATAGTTTCGTCATTGTCCAGACAAAGAATGCGATAAGCCTTGGTTTTCAGTGGTGCCACTTGTACTGGGGCAGTTACTGTTTTGGGTGGCGCTACAATTGGAACTTCCAGAATAAAGCAGGAGCCCTTACCTTGGGTAGAGTATACATGAACCGGATAATCTAGCAGGCTGGTCATTCGCTGAACAATGGCCAGACCTAGGCCCAGACCTTGCTCACCCCAAGGCGAGGTATGTCCACACCGTTCAAATTCCTGAAAAAGCTTAATACGCTGTTCTTCAGCAATCCCAGGCCCGGTATCCCAGACGCCAATTCGTATATGGCCCGGTCGTTCACTGGAACGTAATACACCTAAAAGCACCCGGCCTTTAGCGGTATAACGTAAGGCATTACTGACAAAATTCTGTACAATCCGGCGTATCCACTGCGGATCTGTGTCTATCCAGAAGGGTGCATCGTGGACGTGAAACTGAATATTGCGCTGTGAAGCAATCGACTTGAACTGCAACTCCAGATCGCGTAGCAGGTCATGTAGAGGATAAGACTGCCGGTTTGGCTGCATATTGCCCCCTTCTAGTCGGGCAATATCCAGAAGAGCTGAAAGCATACTTTCAGCCCCATGCAGGGCCCGGTCCAGTTGCTGCAAAGTAGTACGATCTTCATCATTGTTAACGCTCTGCTCCAAAGCGGTACTAAACAGCCGGGCAGCATGCATTGGCTGTAATAGATCATGACTGGCAGCTGCAATAAAACGGCTTTTCGACATGTTCGCCTTATCTGCCTGTTCGCGGGCAAGTTGCTGCTCTGCTAGGGCATCTGCCAGCTGGCGGGTGCGGTCAATAACGCGTGCTTCCAGTATGGCTTCATTTTCCCGAAATGCAGTAATGTCGGCAAAGGTAGTCACGAAACCGCCTCCTTCAATTGGGTTGCCGCGCATCTGGATCACTCTACCATCCTTACGGATACGCTCAAACTCATGTGCGCTGCCGACCTGCATCCAGTGAATCCGCTTACGGACATGTTCTTCAATAGACCCGGGACCACATTCGCCACGCTCGGCATTATAACGGATCAGATCAGAAATCGGACAGCCGACATAAACCAGATCCTTAGGATAGTCAAACAGCTTCAGGTATTGGTTGTTCCACGCCACCAGACACATATTTTCATCGACTACACTTACACCTTGGGTCATGTGGTCAATCATGGTCATCAGCAGATTCTGGTTGAAACGCTGCCATTGCGAAGCTTGATCCAGAATATTGGCCACCTGGCCTAATGCCAGGCCATTATTAACCATGGCCGTAGTAAGCAGGGTACGGGCTGAAGCGGCACCAATAGTACCGGCCAGATACTGCTCGGTAAAGCGCCACCACATACCGTTAGCAACACTATTTTCATTAAGAACCAGATTGTTCTGGGCACAAAATTGCTGAAAGGCATGCGTCGCTGGCCCTTCTCCAGTAATACGCCGCGCCAGAGTCATGAGGTCACCTACTTTTAAACGGACCGCATCCTGGTGCAAATAACTCATGTCAGTAGAAGCACTGTGTGCTGGTAAGGGTTTAGTTTCATAATAAAAGAAACTTTCAGCCTGAATCTGCTCAGCAATACTTGGGCGGTAAATTCGTGATACCCAGATATATAAAATAATATTGAGACCTAATGCCCAGATGACGCCATGCGTTAATGGCGCAAAGGATTCAAAGCCTAACAGGGCCTCCGGGCGTAACCAATGCAGGCCAAGCGGTCCAGCCGTGAGGAACTGTTGGGCAAATTCAGTATAGCTTTCTGGCAGACTGCGCAAGATGGTAGGTAGCAGCAGGGTATAGGTCCACATAAAGAAACCAACAATCAGTCCGGCATACACCCCCTGACGGCTACCACCCCGCCAATAGAGTCCACCAATTAGGGCAGGGGAGAACTGGGCTACTGCACTAAAGGCCAGCAGGCCAAATACAGATAACTGGTCAATATCGTTAAAAAAATGAAAGAACAGGAAGCCCAGGAGCATGACACCCAAAATGCAGACCCGCCGGGTAAATTTAAGAACTTGTGGTAAGCGTTTGTCATGCCGGGAAATAATATTAAAACGCCATAATGCCGGCATGATCAGATCATTACTGAGCATAATGGAAAGTGCAACCGATGAGACCAATAGCATACCGGTCGAGGCAGAAAAGCCTCCTAAAAATGCTAATAAAGTTAGCCATTCCTGATTATAACTGAGCGGAAGGGAAAGTACTGCCACATCAGGTACGGTAAGAAAGTTTGGTGCAGCATGCAATGCCCAGCTGGCAATAGGAATAATTGCCAGTGTCGTTAAAATCAGATAAGCGGCAAACCAGCGGCGTGCCCCGCGAATATGTTTTTCGTCGCGCAGCTCAACCACGGCCACATGGAACTGTCGTGGCAGGCAGATGATTGCCAGTGCAGCCAGCAAGGTCTGTACCCAGAAAGTTTCCGGCACACCAAATAGCTGTACTTCATAAAATGTCTTGGCAACATCACCAGAGACCTGCACAATATTTTCAGGAGCATCAAAAAGAAAAAAGAGTGCTACACAAAGTAGGGCAAACAGCTTAACAAAAGACTCAAAAGCGACAGCCAGCATCAGACCACCATGTTGCTCAGTATTGGCGATCTGCCGTGTACCGAACATCATTGCGAGTATAGCCAGAACACCGGTAAGTAAAAGCACACTGTTGGTAGTGGTATGTAAGGATTCATTCTGCGTTAGTATGACCGACGCACTCAGTGCAATGGCCCTGAGTTGTAAAGCCAAGTAAGGAATGATGGCAATAACAGCCAAAATAGTCACTAAAGAGGCAAGACTACCGCTTTTACCATAGCGGGCAGCTACAAAGTCAGCAATAGAAGAAATAGCATGATGCTGGCGTACCCGACCCAGACGCCGCCAGATATCATAGCCTAATCCGACGAATAGCAATGGCCCCAGATAGATCGGCAGAAAAATAATACCTTCACGTACTGCAGCACCAGTTGCGCCATAAAATGTCCAGGATGAACAATATACTCCGAGCGTCAGGCTGAATAACAACATACGGCCACGAGTACTTAAACGGCTGGCATGCTTTTCACCAAAAAATGCACAGACAAAAAGTATAAAAATATAAAGGGCCAGTACCCCGATGATCAGCCAGCTGTTCATATTGCTCACGGTCTTTATTGCTGCTTCTATGATACCTCAAGCGCAGGATAAACAGATGCCTGATCAGTATTTAAAGACCAAAGTCTAAGTTACGGGAACCCTACAATATTGTTAATTTTGTATACGTAAAAAAAAGATTAAAGATTGGACAAAAGCGACCAATAGCTTGGCCGCTGATTAAGGAGCAAGGTTATGGATGAGCTTAAGGTAGAACGAATTCTACAAAATCCAAAATTTAAAGAGATGGTGGCCAAGAAAAGAAATCTCAGCTGGACATTAACTGCAATTATGCTGTTTGTCTATGTTGGTTTCATGCTGTTGGTAGGTTATAACAAAGAATTCCTGATGAGTTCTTTTAGTGGCGGGGTAACAACTTGGGGAATTCCTTTAGGCCTCGGCATTATCGTCCTGTCATTTGTATTATGTGCAGTGTATTCATATATCGCCAATAACACACTTGATGAACTTAACAGAGAAGCTTTGAAAGAAGTCGAGGCAATCGCGCAAGAGTCTACGACTACTAAAGGAATGCACTAATATGAAATGGAATTCATGTAAAGCAAAAGTATTTGCTGCGTCCACATTTTTAACTTCTGGTCTGGCTATGGCTGGCCCTGATCTGGGTGCGGCTGAGCAGCAGGCTACGAATTGGCACGCAATTATCATGTTCGTGATTTTTGTCGGCCTTACATTGTTCATTACCAAATGGGCAGCCAAACAGACTCAGTCAACTCAAGACTTCTACACTGCAGGTGGTGGTATTTCGGGTTTCCAGAACGGTTTGGCGATTGCTGGTGACTTCATGTCTGCTGCATCGTTCTTGGGTATTTCTGCCATGGTGTTCAGTTCAGGATTCGATGGTCTGCTGTACTCATTAGGCTTCATGGTTGGCTGGCCAATTGTTCTGTTCCTGATTGCAGAGCGTCTGCGTAACTTGGGTAAATATAACCTGTCAGACGTGGTGTCATTCCGTCTGGAAGAAAAGCCGGTTCGTACCTTGGCAGCAATCAGCTCATTGGTCGTGGTCGCGTTTTACCTCATTGCACAGATGGTCGGTGCGGGACAGCTGATCAAACTGCTATTTGGCTTGAACTATAATATCGCGGTTGTAATTGTTGGCCTGCTGATGATGGCTTACGTAATGTTCGGCGGCATGTTGGCTACCACTTGGGTACAGATCATCAAGGCTGTAATGCTGCTTTCTGGCGCAACTTTCATGGCATTTATGGTAATGAAAGGTGTTGGCTTCAGCTTTACTGCAATGTTTGACCAATCTATCCAGATTTTCGCTAAAGTCCATGATATTACACTGGCAGAAGCAGGCAAAATCATGGGACCAGGCAAACTGGCAGAGAACCCAATTGATGCGATTTCCCTCGGACTTGCATTGATGTTTGGTACTGCTGGTCTTCCACATATCCTCATGCGTTTCTTTACAGTAAAAGATGCAAAAGAAGCACGTAAATCAGTGGTTGTAGCAACAGGTTTCATTGGTTACTTCTATCTGCTGACCTTCATCATTGGTTTCGGTGCAATCTTGTATGTATCGAATAATCCACAATTCATTGATGTAGCGAAAATGGCGGTTACAGGCAAGTTAGAGCTTGTAGGCGGTAACAATATGGCTGCGGTCCATCTGGCTGATGCTGTGGGTGGCGACCTGTTTATGGGCTTCATTTCAGCGGTAGCATTTGCCACAATTCTTGCCGTAGTGGCTGGTTTAACCCTGTCAGGTGCTTCTGCAATCTCGCATGACCTGTATGCAAACGTATTTAAAAAAGGACAGACTACGCCTGAATCTGAACTTCGCATGTCTAAAATTGCCACTCTGGGCCTTGCGATCTTTGCAATGATTTTAGGTATCCTGTTTGAGAAACAGAACGTGGCCTTCATGGTAGGTCTGGCATTCTCGGTTGCTGCGTGTGCTAACTTCCCGGTACTTGTTCTGTCTATGTTCTGGAAAGGCCTGACGACACGTGGTGCAGTAGCCGGTGGTGTTGTGGGTCTGTCACTTGCTGTAATTCTGATTGTGCTGTCTAAAGCAGTCTGGGTGGATACACTCGGTATTTCTGATACGCCAATTAACCCTTTTAATGGCCCTGCAATCTTTGCTATGCCACTTTCATTCTTCTGCTGCTGGTTGTTCTCTGTAACTGATAAATCAGCGCGTGCACAGCGTGAACGTAAAGAATTCGATGCCCAGTTTGTACGTTCCATGACTGGTATCGGAGCTTCCGGTGCTCAAGATCATTAATTGATTTAAATAAAAAGCCCCGCAATTGCGGGGCTTTTTATTAATTCATTATTTCTTGTCACCAATAATAGTTGACCAGTACAGGTCAGCAATTTCACTACCATTAAAATAAACAGTAGCTTTTAATGATTCAGGCTGGTTCTGGCGCACATCAATCATCTGGTTGTAGGTGTCACGTATTTTTAAATTACCCTCAGTAGGTAAATGCTTATAATTGTTAGATATGGTTTCAGCCATTTTAAAGGGTGTAGTGGTCTCAAAATTAAAGCTATAACGGAAATCTGCCTGGTAAGGCTGGCCAATAATTGTCCCGCTGGTGGTAAGAGTGCGTATTCCATTACTTCCGCTGCCATATTCATCGGCTAAACGGTAGTTATAGTTTCTGACTTGCAGGTACTCTTTACTGGTTTCATTATAGTTTGTTCCGCCAGCTGGTGCATTAGCATCCTTGCTGACCCGCTGAAATTCCAACTGATCAACCTGATAAGCCTTTTCTTTACCTGCTGTAGTTGTTGTTTCCCGATAGGAAATACTGCCTGAAATCAGGTAATCATCTTTCAGGCTAAAATCTACATTTGAACCATAGCGCACATTGGTAAATTTCAAAGTAGTGGTATCACCATTTACGGTTTGGGTAATACTTGAGCCCTGACGATAAGTTTTATCGAGAATAATACAGTTTTCCTTATCCTGTTTTAGGCTTAAAGTCTTTACTGAGCCATTCGTAATTACTTCTGCACAAAGTCGGTTTGGAAACTTGATGCTATTTAGACCCAGATTATAAATCTGTACCAGTCTGCCAGTCCGACCATAAGGATAGTCTGCAAAAACCTCTCCAACCATGTGGCCTAATGCAACGTTATAGTCTGTCTCATTGCTGCGATCACCAGTGATTTTATCGCGAACCTTGTCCAGAATACTCTGGTCTTCAAAAGGCACGAATTCTTCTGATAATTCTGGCGAAATTGTTTCATTAGGCACATTTGGTGGCGTAGTGATAGTAGCGTCATTGGAACTTCCGCCTCCTCCACAGGCTACCAGTAAAGTTGAGCTTAAAGCCAAGCCAAGTAAGCTGATCTGCTTTTTCATAAAATGTACTTCCTTAATTTTATTTGTTTTTTTAGACTTAAAAACGAATTAGAATTTTTACTCTAAAATCTTGGATATAGGTCCTTTTAATGTCATTATTTTGTAAAAATTGAGTAGGCATAGGCTTTAGAGATATTTTTTAGATAAAATTTTAAAATTATTGTTTTTAAAAGATTAATTGAAAGAAAACCTATAGATATAGAGTTTACAGGTATAGAGTTAATGTTACATTTCTTAATATAAGCTTTTATAAATTTATACTTTCTTTTTATAAGGTCTCGCCACACTTCATTTAATTAATAAATAATAATGGCTACATTAGAAAATGGCTGGGTTAAAAGCAGGCTTGCGTGTACTTCTTGGATTCTGGAAAGGTCTTCGTTTATTACCTTCCGCCCAGTTAGTTTTATTACAATTTTTTATACTGATTTTATCTTTGCTCAGCAATGATAGTACACCGTCTCGTTCTGTCACCTGGTTACTGGGCGTGATTGCACTATTACTGGTGGCAAAAATGATACGCCAGACTCCAGCCTACACCGCACTCGGTCTCATTTTTGTCGGCGGTGCTTTTATTTTTTCTGTGCCCATACTTTTTGGTTATGAACATGTGGGTCTGATCATTACTACCCATGCTTTTGAAGCAAGTGCCTATTTCTGTGCGGCTTATGGACTGATCCGCTATATGTTTGCTGACCGTTATCTTACTAAGGATGAGCTTTTTGCAGCTGCCGCAGTCTTTACCTTGATCGCTTGGGGTTTTGCCTTTCTTTATAACATCTGCCAACTGGTAGTTCCTTATAGCTTTCAAAATCCAAATCGGACAGGGCCATTGCAAACCTGGCTGGATCTTCTGTTTTTAAGCTTTAGTCTCCAGTCAGCTACGGGTCTTGCAGACCTGATGCCAGTCAGTCCGGCGGCACGTGTTCTGGCAATGTTACAGATGTTTGGCGGAGTAATGTATCTGGCACTTATCGTTTCAAGACTTATTGTACTGCAATATATTTCACATTCACCCCGTACGAATAAAGACAAATCTTGAAAATTTTCCTTTACAGGAAGTTAACGGCTTTCATTTGTAAGTTAATTTAATATATCACTCTGAATACTGGTTCAGTATTCTTTGTTTTTACAATGTCTTAGCAGAATGCATTTTGACCGCAGAGTCTGTCATTTTATTAAAAAAATATATGGGGGTAAATCACCTATGTCTTCCAAGTCCAAAGCTTGGTTTTCCAATGTTAATCCTAATGTGTTTATTAGCACGGTTGTGATTATCCTGATCTTTTTAGCTATTGTTATTTTTGCTCCTGATGCATTTGAACTTCTGACCAAAAAATTAAATCAGTGGATTACTGATTCTTTCAGCTGGTTTTATGTTTTATCGGTTGCCTTATTTTTAATCCTGCTAACAGGTATTGCTGTGTCTTCCATGGGCCGGATCAAACTTGGGCCAGATCATAGTCAACCTGATTATACCTATCCTTCCTGGTTTGCCATGCTGTTTACTGCAGGTATGGGGATTGGCTTAATGTTCTTTGGTGTTGCTGAGCCCATTATGCATTATGTCAGTCCACCAAGTGGCCAGCCGGAGACCGTACTGGCAGCACAACAGGCCATGCGTGTTACTTTCTTCCATTGGGGTTTACATGCCTGGGCTATTTATGCAGTTGTTGGGTTGTCACTGGCTTATTTTGCATACCGTCATCAGCTTCCATTAAAAGTCCGCTCAGCCTTATATCCTTTAATTGGTAAGCGTATTTATGGACCAATTGGTGATGGAGTCGATACTTTCGCCACAATTGGGACCATATTCGGGGTTGCCACTTCTCTGGGTTTTGGTGTAACACAGATTAACTCGGGATTAAATTACCTGTTTGGCTGGGAGCAGAGTATTCTGACTCAGATTATTTTAATTGTTGTGGTAAGCAGTATTGCTTCACTCTCGGTTTTTTTAGGTCTGGATAAGGGCGTTAAGCGTTTATCTGAACTCAACCTCATTCTGGCATTGCTATTGCTGGCTTTCATATTTTTAACTGGCGCCAGCATTTATTTATTGCAGACCACCATCCAGACAGCAGGACAATATGTATCTAACCTGTTCAGCATGACTTTTAACTTATATGCCTATCAGCCTAATGGCTGGATTGGTGGCTGGACTATCATGTACTGGGCTTGGTGGATTTCGTGGTCACCATTTGTGGGTATGTTTATTGCCCGAGTCTCACGAGGACGTACTGTCCGTGAGTTTATTGCAGGCGTATTGCTGATTCCTACAGGTTTCACCATTATCTGGATGGGATTCATAGGTAATGCAGCGCTATATAATGTGATGTTTGAAGGAAATAATAGCCTGCTAGAAGCTGTAAAAACTGATTCTTCTGTAGCGCTGTTTGAATTCTTGACCCAGTTACCTTGGTCTGGAGTGAGCAGTATTTTAGCAACTGTTCTGGTCATGCTGTTTTTTGTGACCTCTGCCGATTCAGGCGCCCTGGTTACCGATTATCTCACCTCTAAAACAGATCAGTCTCCTGCCTGGCAGCGGCTGTTCTGGACAGTACTTATGGCGCTACTGGCTATTATTCTGCTCATGGCTGGTGGTTTAGGTGCATTACAGTCCGCCACCATTATGAGTGCTTTGCCATTTACCTTTATTATGCTGCTCATCTGCTGGGGGTTGCTCAAGGCACTAAGATTAGACAGTTTGAAAATGCAGGCTATTCAGGAGGCACGTATTACACCGCGTGCTATTCATAACCCGCGCAGCTGGCAACAGCGTTTGGGCCTAATTATGCATTATCCACATAGTCGTGATGAAGTAGAGCATTATATAAAGTCTACAGTTGCTCAGGCATTTCAGCATATTCAGCATGAGTTTAAACGTCGTAATCTTGAGGTGAGCATAGAAACTCTTGAGGACGGATTGCTATTAAGGGTGGATCATCGGAATGAGATTAATTTTATCTATAAAGTGGTTTCACGTGAAACTACCCCTCCGAGCTTTATGACTGGAGCCCAATCAGCTACCGACCATGAATATTATCAGGCTGAAGTGTTTTTAAGAGAGGGAGGACAAAATTATGATGTTATGGAATGGACGCAAGAAGATCTGCTTCAGGATATTCTGGACCAGTATGAACGTCATCTTTACTTCCTGAACGTCATACGCAGTTAAATGCAATAATAAAAAGGACTCCAATGGAGTCCTTTTTTAGTTCCTTAATCTGTTAACAGATTAGAAACGGAATTTGGCGTTAACCCCTACAGTTTGAGTATCTGCATCTATACCTACTGCGTTTGCATTAACATAGCTTGCGCCTACTGCAACTGCTGGAGTAATAAAGTAGTTAATGTTTGCTCCCCAAGCTGAATCCATTACATCAGTAAAATTAGATTCAGCATAAGAAGCGCCTACACTAAATTTTGGTGTAAAGTAGACATCAGTTTTTAACTGATATGCATTGTTGCTGTCTGCATGCATCATTGCGGCTTCAAAACCAACTGATGCATTTGTACCATCAACTGGGCCTACATATTTAGTGCGGGCAGTTACGATATCTTGAGAAAGACGCTGATTAGTAAAACCAGCAGTTGCAGCTTCACCTACAGTTTTTAGAATACCATTAGACATAATATTGTTGGCGTCTAGAGCAAAAGGATCAGCAATATTTGCATAGCCTACTGCTACCAGGAAATTAGGTGCCAGAAGTGCACCAAGCTCTAATGCATAACGATCGCCATTATTTTCAATAGAACCTAATTTTGTACCAAACTCAGATATATCTGTATCTGTTTTAGTGTGGCTATAAGCTGCACTGGTATATAACGGAACAACTGAAGTCGGAATATATGCTTCACCTTTTACACCGTAAGTGTGTGCTTCAGTATCTAGACTCAAGGTACGATCTGCACCCAAGTCAAGATTACCATAGGTGTAAGCAAGAGAAATGTTAGAAGCTTGGTTTAAAAATGCGGCTTCAGCTAATGGCCCTTTGCTTGAATCTACATTTTTATAGTAGTAAGTTCCGGCTACTGAACCAGTAAAATCTTTATCATTGAGTGTGGCATCGATATATTCAGATTGTCCCTGAACCTCAAATTGATATGCTTGCGCACCGGTCATGGCTAATAGTAAAGCAGTGGCTAAACCGAGTTTTTTCATGATATTTACCAGTTTATTAAAAATGGATTAAACCCCTGCATTGTATTGTAACAATTTATTAAGTCAATGAAGTAAAAAGATATTATTTTACAGAGTAATTATACTAAATATGATAAAGGACATTTTTTACTCATTTGGAATAAAGTTTGTCAACCTTTTAAAAAGTTTCGATATAACAGTTAAGTAATACTTAATTAATGAATAAATTTTGGGAAAAAATAAGTCTTGAATAAGAATTTTATGATTGTTTTAACTGATTAATATAGAGGAATTAATCAATAATTCTAGAAATAAGAGAAGAATCAAATTGAAGTATTTTACATTTAATTTTTGGTAGGACAGATGCTTTTTTAAGCACTCTATAAGCTAAAAACTTTAAACTAGAATTTATCTTAGTAGTTAGATTAAGATAAGACTTAGCTCTACAAAATTGTAAAAAGCGATAGATTTTCTAATCCTTATTAAATTAATCAACTTTACTTTATACATGAAAAATCACATAATATTTATATCAGATATATACAACTTATATCTGCACCACAGAATTTTTAAAACCGTATTTCTGGTTTATCCGCCCAGCTTTCCCCAAGGTTGGGCTTTTTTTTAACCTGAGTTTTATACTTAGACAGTGTGCTATTTTAAATTACAGTTCAAATAAGAAATTTGAGCTGTACATGCAAAACCAAAAAATGACTTGCGTAATTTTAAAAAAGTTTTAACTAAAAATAAGTAAATTTTAAGTAAAAAAAGGCCCAGCTTAAAAGAGATAACTGGGCCAGAAAGGATGCATAATATTTGGGAGATACATCCTGAGGAATTCAAATAAGTGTGATGAAAATCTCACTTATTGTTCTTAAATGTAGTATGCAACAGTTTTTTAAATGTGTTAAATTGATAATTAATATTTTAAAAAACGGTAAAACCAATTAATAGAAAAATTATAGAGTTAGAAAAAATATTAATCTTTAACTTGAAAAGGGATTTAAGCTAAATGAAACATTAGATAGTTGCAGAAAATATTTATCTTTTATCTTTCAGAAAAGTTATTAAAATTATGGTTCTGATTTTTTAATAAAATTTTATAAATTTTGTTTAAAGAAAAATATAGTGTATTTAAAAATATTCATATTTTTACTCACAGTTCTATGTATTCTGTAGAGCTCTTAGACTTTAAAACTAGAGTGATAAATTTTTAAACTATTGAAAAAAATAGAGTAAAAGGTAAAATAGCCCCTCTTGGGGAACAGGTTATTACTAACTTTCCATTAAAAAAACATCAGTAAAGTTTAAGTATTCTAAAGAAGCCATCTCTGCCCGAAACTTTTATGATCTTAAGTTTTTATAAAATATATTTTTGAATACTAGAATTTGTAATGGGATATGTTTGATGAAGAACCAGCTACGTTCAGAATATATTACCCGGCGTTTATTCTGGTCCATGTTGGTTATTATTTTTTCACTTCTTTTTATTTGTATTCCTCTGACTATAGACAGTTATCGTACTTACAAGAAAACAGACCTGGCTCTAACAGAAATTTCTGCACTACGTAATATGGCCGAGCTGACAAATATGATTTCACGAGAACGTGGCCCATCAAATAAAGTCATGTCGAGTACCACAGAAGAGTTTGCACAGAATCTCAGGGAACTAATTGAGTTTCGAAAATCAGTAGATAAACATATTGCTGAAACAGTAGATATTTTAAACAAGGCCGGCTTGTCGGCAGATGCTGAAAATGTATCTAAGAATGTGGTGCATTCGCTAGAGCAGGGTAGACAGGCTATAGATGGCTATATTGCTATTCCTCGCTCTAAAAGAACCTCTATACAGCTTGATCGGTCGATTCAGAAAATGTTTGCTGCTTGGGATAGCGCTCATCAGGTCTTAAAAAATGTCATTTCACATTCAGTGGGGAAAAATACCGTTATCTCTGATTATTATACCCTGATTTTAATTTTGACTGACCTGCGTGATCAGGCTGGACGTTTGGCCTCCAATATTATTGCAGCGGTCACTTTTCAGGAGAAAATTCCAGAGGAAAATCTTGCACGCTCTTTGCAGACCCAGTATCAGGCTTATTACTTATGGGATCTGATTAATTCTATTCAACAGGATAAATATAGAACACCCCAATATTTAAGACTACATGGTGAAGTTAAAACAGAGTTTCTGGAAAAAGCGATTCCAATGGTAAAAACGCTGATCAATGAAAGTATAAAAAATCAGCCGTACTCTATGACAGGAACCCAGTTAACTGAACAAATCGTTGATAAATTTTTGACAGTGGTTAATTTACAGGATTTTCTGCTGGATCATAGCGTTAAAACAGCTGAAGAGGTACGCAGTAAGGCATGGAAAAAATTTATTCTGACTCTTTCTGTTTCTGTTATTTCTGTGTTTACCGCCATTTTTACTATGGTTTATGCACGCTATAAAGTATTTACCCCCTTAATCCGGGCACGCAATCTGATTTTAAAGCTTGCCGGTCATCAAGATGCTCGTATCCAGTCCTCAGATATTCTTTATCCACTTTCGCTATTTGAAGCCATACAAAAACTACAGGCACAGCTGGCCGAGCGTGATGTACTTGAATTACAACTGCGTAATATCGCCAATACCGATATTTTAACTGGAGTATCGAATCGCCTAGCATTGGATGAGCATATACAGTATCTGGAAAAGCATGTTAAACAATTAAGCCAGACTTGTCTGATTCTGGTAGATATTGATTATTTTAAACAGGTGAATGATCAGTACGGCCACATTATTGGTGATCAAATTATTCAGCTTGTTGCCAGTCAGCTTAAAAAAAGTGTACGTTCTTCGGATCTGATTATTCGTTATGGCGGAGACGAATTTATCATATTCTTGGAATATGTCGAGTTCGGTGCAGCTTTGAAAGTGGCAGAAAAAATTCGTGCTGAAGTCCAGCAGGCCCATCTTAAGCTTGAAAATGGTAATTCAATTTCTGTTTCAGTGAGTATAGGCGTCGCGACAGGCGCAGAAAACTGGTTAGAACTGCTGGAAAAGGCGGATCAGGCGTTATTCCGGGCAAAGGCAGCGGGACGAAATAGTGTTGCGTAGTAAGAGATTTAAATTCTCGAATGTCTAGAATACGCTAACTTGGAATTTTTATTTAAACTATTAAAAATTTTAACTTTTTATATTTTGATGAATATTTTTATAAATAAAGCGGCTATTAAAGCTATTGATAGAAACAACAGGGTATTGCTAAAAAAAGTATTTATAAGTATCTGTCTGCATAAAACGTCTCAGTAAAAAATTATAAAGTTTAAAAATAAAAAAACGGTGAATATATCACCGTTTTCAATAGGGCTTTAACAGCTGAGGAGTTTATTTCAATAAAGGTTTCAAGAAACGGCCTGTATGTGAAATAGCTACTTCAGCAACCTCCTCTGGTGTGCCGGTAGCAATAATCTGGCCACCACCAGAACCTCCTTCCGGTCCAAGATCGACCACCCAGTCTGCAGTCTTAATAACATCCAGATTGTGCTCAATCACTACAATGGTATTACCCTTGTTGCGTAGCTCATGCAGGATATCTAATAACTTGGCAATATCATGGAAATGCAGGCCTGTGGTAGGTTCGTCCAGTACATACAGAGTCTTCCCGGTATCACGTTTAGCTAATTCACGGGCCAGTTTTACCCGTTGAGCTTCACCTCCCGACAGGGTGGTTGCCGACTGGCCCAGACGGATATAACCGAGACCTACCTGAGTCAGTGTTTCCAGACGGCGATGAATTACCGGAATAGCCTCGAAGAATGCAGCTGCATCTTCTACCGTCATTTCCAGTACATCGGAAATATTTTTACCTTTATAGCCAACTTCCAGAGTCTCACGATTATATCGCTTGCCATGACAGGCATCACAGGGTACATACATATCCGGCAGGAAGTGCATTGCTACCTTAATCATGCCGTCACCTTCACAGGCCTCACAGCGGCCACCTTTTACATTAAAGGAGAACCGGCCAGCACTATAGCCGCGTGCTTTGGCTTCTTGTGTTTGGGCAAACAGTTCCCGGATAGGTGTAAATACGCCTGTGTAGGTTGCCGGGTTGGAGCGTGGGGTACGTCCAATCGGACTCTGGTCAATATCTACAACTTTATCTAGAAATTGCAGACCATCTATACTGTCAAATTTCTCTGGTGTTAAGGTTGTTGCTCCATTGAGCTGAGTAGCTGCCAGAGGTAACAAGGTCCGGTTAATCAGGGTGGATTTTCCAGAACCAGACACGCCGGTAACACAGGTCATTACACCTAGGGGAATGGTAAGGTCAACATTTTTCAGGTTATGTCCTGACGCCCCTAACAGCTTAATCTGTTCTTCCGGTTTTGGCGGCTGAACACGCTGCTGTGGTACCACGATTCTTAACTCACCAGAAAGATATTTGCCAGTCAGTGAATCTTTGTGCTGGCAAAGTTCATCGGCTGTACCCTCAGCAATTACATAACCACCATGCACTCCTGCACCTGGGCCAATATCAATGATATGGTCAGCAGCACGAATAGCATCTTCATCATGTTCAACCACCAGTACAGTATTGCCCAGATCACGCAGACGAATCAGGGTTTGCAGTAGGCGGTCGTTATCACGCTGGTGCAAGCCAATCGAAGGCTCATCCAGTACATACATTACACCCATCAGACCGGCACCAATTTGTGAAGCCAGACGAATACGCTGTGCTTCACCACCAGACAAGGTTTCTGCTGAACGCGCAAGACTCAGATAATTCAGCCCGACACTGACCAGAAAGTGAAGACGCTCACGAATCTCTTTGAAGATTTTGTCACCAATTTCACCTTTGGCGCCTTCCAGATGCAGATGCTCATAATAATGTGCGGCATCACCGATCGACATGCGGGTAATCTGGCTGATGGTATGGTCCAGAATTTTTACATTACGTGAAATCTCATTCAGCCGAGAACCGTCGCAAACATCACAAGCAGCATTCGACAAGTATTGTGACAGGTCATCTCGTACATAATTACTTTCAGTCTCACGGTAGCGCCGTTCTAGATGTGGCAATACACCCTCAAAAGGCATAACCCGGTTATGACGGCGGCCACGTTCGTCCACATAGCTGAGATCAATTTTCTCACGCCCTGTACCATATAAAAACTTCTTCTGAATATCTTTACCCAAGTCTTTCCACGGGGTTTCCAGAGAATAATCATAATGGGCAGCTACTTTTTGTAGCATTGAATAATAATAAGGGCGCTGACGGTCCCAGCCACGGATTGCACCTTGGCTAATACTCAGCTCCGGGTTATGGATCAGTTTATCGGCACTGAAGTGGCTACGGGTACCCAGACCATCACAAGCTGGACAGGCACCAAACGGATTATTAAATGAAAATAACCGTGGTTCCAGATCACCTACCGCACGGTCACAGTCCGGACATGAATGTTTGGCCGAAAATACCCGGTCTGGATGTTCATCTTTCATCCAGGATAAAACTGCCAGATCTCCGCCGAGCCGTAGTGCAGTTTCAAAAGATTCAGCGATACGATTACCCAGGTCATCACGTACTTTGAAACGGTCCACAATTACTTCAATAGTATGTTTCTTTTTCTTGTCCAGTTCGGGTGGCGTATCAATTTCAATAATTTCGCCATCTACACGTGCACGGACAAAACCCTGACTTTGCAACTGTTCAAAGAGGGTAGAGTATTCACCTTTACGTTCACGTACTACCGGTGCCAGCAGCATCAAGGCCGTCCCTTCAGGCAGGGCTTTTACAGCATCTACCATTTCTGACACAGTCTGCGCCACCATTGGCAAGTCATGTTCCGGGCAGTACGGTGTACCTACACGTGCGTAAAGCAGTCGCAAATAGTCATAAATTTCTGTAATAGTTCCCACTGTAGAACGTGGATTATGACTGGTTGACTTCTGTTCAATTGCGATTGCAGGAGACAGGCCTTCAATTGCATCAACTTCCGGTTTTTCCATCTGGGATAAAAACTGACGCGCATAGGCCGACAATGACTCGACATAACGGCGCTGACCTTCGGCATACAGGGTATCAAAAGCAAGAGAAGATTTACCTGAGCCTGAAAGTCCCGTAATTACCACGAACTTGTCCCGTGGAATATCGAGTGACACATTTTTGAGGTTATGGGTACGTGCGCCTCGAATACGGATATGACTTTGACTCATGAATCGTCCTAAGTAAGCGTTTAAAACTCTATATATGGTAGCGCTTTAAAAATGTTCAAGCGTAGTTTTTATGATTTTAAAGCGTCAGTTTATGTCACATTGTTTTACTATTCACTTAAACCTTCAGGCCAGTCCCGCTGCCGGTAGGCACTGTCCCAAAAAATCCACTCCAGCTCAGCACCACGTTTATAAACTTGCTGCATTTTATTTAATGTCTCGTGATCACACTGCTGAGCCACCTGGTCCAATGTCATGATCACTTCCCTTACCGCATGATGAAACTCTTCACCCGCATAGGTATCAATCCAGGCCTGATAGGGATTGTCGGGCGCTGAATGCTCAACAATATATCTGCCGACTTCAGCATATATCCAGAAACAGGGTAACAGGGCAGCCAGAACCACCGGATAGCTTTCTGACCAGGCAGTTGCACTCAGGAATGATGTGTAATGATGGCAGGCTTGAGTCAATGGTGTAGCTGCAAATTGGGCTGGGCTAATACCGAATTTCTGCATGAAATCCTTATGCAGGCTACGTTCAAATACAATTGCTACCCGTGCAGCTTCAGAAAACTGAATCACTTCCTCGGCATTTGCAGCTTTGGCTGCACAAACTGCCAAGGCACGGCCGTAGGCAAGCAGATAATGTGCATCCTGAATAATATAATGAGTGAAGATTTTTTTGCATAAGGTTCCCTGCATCAGTTCCTGGTTGAAAGGCATCTTGAGGATTCGTTCATATAAACCCAGATTATCCCGCCACAGTAATTGTGAAAAATGCAATTTTATACTCCTGAAGGTAAGCGTTAAAAAATACTTAAAATATCCCAACACTATAGGATGTTATCTATAAGACCATGAGCTCTTGAATATAACTTAAACTTCTTAATACATCAGGTTGCTCACTGATCAAAAAGTTTTTACCGGCTTCAAAAAAAACAGGTCATAATTACTGGAACAAGATGCCGTAGATCTCTCCGGTTCAAACAGGTTTTAAAACATTCATTGCGAATAGGTTTATCCATGAAGCATTTCCGATTTTCCATTTTTTTTACGGTGGTGTGTCTTGCACTGTCAGCTTATTGGGGCTATACCCATGGGCCTCAAGCAGGCATAGAAACCATGTTCAAGGCTCTGACCATCACAGCCATCCTGGCAGTAATGGAGGTATCCCTGTCATTTGACAATGCCGTAGTCAATGCCTCAGTACTGCGTAACTGGGACCACTTCTGGAAAATGATCTTCCTGACAGTTGGTATCTTAATTGCGGTTTTCGGTATGCGTCTGATTTTCCCTGTGGTGATTGTTGCAGTCACTGCTGATATGGGATTAATGGAAGTGGTAAGACTGGCACTTAATGATCCAACGACCTATTCGCAGCGGTTGATGGACCATCATGCTGAAATTGCCGCTTTTGGTGGAGCTTTCTTGCTTCTGGTTTTTCTCAATTTCTTCCTGGATGAAGGTAAAGATACTCACTGGTTTCGCTGGCTGGAGCGACGCTTAACCAGTTTGGCCAGCGTACCGGCCATGTCTGTATTTATTGCCCTGATTGCTTTGCTGGTAGTGGCTGCCAATGTAGACGAGACAAAACGTCTGGTCGTAACTATGGCCGGTATCTGGGGAATTGTAATTTATATCGGGGTACAGGTACTTAGTCATCTGCTAGGTGGCGAACCGGAAATTGATGAAGAAGGCAACGCTGTTACACATGACAGCAATGGCGCAGCAACCGGTGTAGTAAAAGCAGGTTTCGGCGGTTTCCTGTATCTTGAAGTGCTGGATGCATCTTTTAGTTTTGACGGTGTAATTGGAGCTTTCGCAATTACCAGTGATGTAGTTATTATTATGCTAGGCTTGGCAATTGGTGCAATCTTCGTCCGTTCCATGACTATTTATCTGGTCGAAAAAGGCACACTGGATGCTTACATCTATCTTGAACATGGTGCGCATTATGCAATTGGCGCACTGGCCATCATCATGCTGGCAAGTGGCACAGGCGTACATATTCCTGAAGTGGTAACCGGCCTGATCGGGGTGGCATTTATTGTCTGGGCAGTACTGGCTTCAATCCAGTATCGTAAACGGACAGAACGTCTTGGTTAGAATATATTTTTAAACTCAGAATAAGTTGAAGGGTATAGTCATATACCCTTTTTTATTGTCATTAATATCGTTATTTCGAATAACAGAGCTACGCGCTTTGAGCCGCTTTATCTTATAATTCATCTTATTTTCTAATAAGCCTGTTGCTATGATGAATGCCTTAGAACGCCGTTCAACTTTTGCCTTAAGCAGTATCTTTGCTTTACGCATGTTGGGCCTGTTCATGATTATTCCTGTATTCTCTGTAGCAGGGCAGTCATATCAGTATGCGACACCAGCATTGTTGGGTCTGGCTGTGGGTATTTATGGTCTGAGCCAAGCGATTCTTCAAATTCCATTCAGCTTGCTGGCAGATCGATTTAGCCGTAAACCTCTTATAGTGTTTGGCTTGTTGCTGTTTGCTTTGGGCGGTGCAATTGCTGCCATGTCAGAGACTATCTATGGTGTGATTATTGGCCGTGCTATTGCTGGAGGTGGTGCAGTTTCAGCAGTGGTGATGGCTTTACTGGCCGATGTAACCCGTGAAGAGCAGCGTACTAAAGCAATGGCTGTGATGGGCATGAGTATCGGCCTGTCGTTCGTAGTAGCTTTTAGTCTGGGTCCTTGGCTTACAGGAATTGTCGGTATTTCCGGCCTGTTCTGGGTAACCACAGTCATGGGCCTTCTGGCGATTCTGATGTTATTCATGGTGCCTAAGGTCACTCGTCATCATAAGAATTTTTCCCAAGGCTATTTGCAACAGCTTAAGCAGGTCCTGAAAATGGGTGACCTGAACCGTCTGCATTTTTCAGTATTCAGTCTGCATTTGCTGCTTACCGCAATGTTTGTATATATACCTTCACAGCTGATTGAGTTTGCCCATATTCCGCTTGCCAGTCATGGCATGGTCTATTTACCGCTTTTGGTAGTTAGCCTGTTTTTTGCTTTTCCCAGTATTATCCTGGCGGAAAAATATCGCAAAATGCGTGGAATCTTTTTGACGGCAATTACTGGAGTTATTTTAGGCCTGCTGATCATGATTTTTGGCTTTGAGTCTAAATATATTCTGCTGACCGGCCTCGGGTTTTTCTTTATTGCTTTTAATGTGATGGAAGCATTATTGCCGTCCTGGCTGTCCAAATCTGCACCTTTGCAGTCTAAGGCTACCGCCATGGGTGTCAATGCCAGTGGCCAGTTTCTGGGTGCCTTTTTCGGAGGAACACTGGGCGGTTTCCTGCTGACTTTGCATAATACTTCTCTAGGCTGGAGTATCCTGACAGCAATTGCCATAATCTGGTTATTCATCAGTTTTGGTCTGGCTCAGCCACGCTATTTAACTTCACTGGTTTTAAGCTTGCCAGAAATGCAGGAAACAGATGAATGGACTTCTAAGTTATTGGCGATTCGTGGTATTGAAGAGGTCGTGGTGATGCCTGAACAGCAACTGGCCTATATTAAAGTCGATAAACAGCAGGTGGATGCAGCTGCTCGACATAATTTGACGCAGTTGTTGGGTAAAGAGGTAGCCATTTAAGCATAACTCTTATAAAGTAAAACATAGAAATGAATAGGAAGAGAACAGCTGATGCGTGGTGTAAATAAGGTTATTTTAGTAGGGACTTTAGGGCGCGATCCAGAGACAAAAACTTTCCCAAATGGCGGCTCTTTAACACAGTTTTCTATCGCAACGAGTGAATCGTGGACAGATAAAAGCACAGGTGAACGTAAAGAACAGACAGAATGGCACCGTATTGTGCTACACAACCGTCTAGGTGAAATTGCCCAGCAATATTTACGTAAAGGTTCAAAAGTTTATATTGAAGGTTCATTGCGTACCCGTCAATGGACCGACCAGAACGGTCAGGAACGTTATACTACCGAGATTCGTGGTGAACAGATGCAGATGCTAGACTCAGGCCGACAGCAGGGCGATCAGGCAGGTGCAGGTTTTGGTGGTGATCAAGGCTATGGTCAACCACGTTTCAATAATAATCAGGGTAGCCAGGGCGGTTATGGTAATGGCAACCAGCAGGGTGGCGGTTTTAATAATAACAACAACCAAGGTGGCGGTTATGGCAATAATAACCCGGGCGGTTTCGCACCTAAAGCTCCTCAGTCAGCTCCAGCCTCTCAAGTTCCGGCTGACCTGGATGATGATCTGCCATTCTAACAGGTGTCAATAAAACAAAAAGCAGACCTGTGGGTCTGCTTTTTTACATTCATTTTTTAAATAAAAAAGAACGACTCAAAAAAAGAGCTGAGTCGTTGTTGAGCAAGTTCTATCAAAAGTAAAAATACTGCAAATCTATTTTTAATTAGCCATTAACGATTGAACCGCCGTTTACATGAATAACCTGGCCTGAAATATAGCTGGCATCATCGGAAGCCAGAAATAGATAGGCAGGCGCCACTTCGCTTGGTTGGCCCATGCGTTCCATTGGCGTTTCCTTACCAAAATCTTTAACCTGTTCTTCATCAAAGCTGCTTGGAATAAGCGGGGTCCAGATTGGTCCGGGCGCAACACCATTTACACGAATTCCTGTTTTATTTTTAAGGAGATTGGTCGATAAACTACGTGTAAAAGAGGTAATGGCACCCTTAGTGCTGGAGTAATCAATCAGCTGGTCATGTCCGTGATAACTGGTGATGCTGGTCGTATTAATAATACTGTCCCCTTCTTTTAAATAAGGCAGTACTGCTTGGGTCAGATAGAACATTGAAAAAATATTGGTTTCAAAAGTCTTGAATAATTGCTGCTGAGGAATATCAGTCAGATATTTCTGTGGGTACTGTACCCCGGCATTATTCACCAGAATATTAATTTTCTGGAATTCATTTAGAGTTTTTTCAACTAACTGATCAACGTCTTCTTTTTTCTGGATATCACATTTTACCAGAAGGCAACGCCGGCCTTCCTGTTCAACCATTGCTTTGGTATCTTCAGCATCCTGACTTTCTTCTAGATAAGCAATCACAATATCTGCACCTTCACGTGCAAATAACACCGCAACTGAGCGACCGATTCCACTGTCACCACCAGTAATCAATGCAACTTTATCTTTTAATTTATCACTACCTTTATGGGAAGCCTTGATAATTTCAGGCTCGGGATTCATTTTGGTCTGTTTACCCGGTTGATGGGTTTGAATCTGTGCAGGTGGTGTAGCTGGGTACTGATTCATAAGATCTCCGGATGATTGTTATAAAAAATAAATAAAAAGGATTCAGAGAAATTCTGAATCCTTGACTTAAAATACTTACATACGGTCCCAGGCATCTTTAATAGCATGTTTAGCCTGTTCCCACTTTAAACGTGATTCACGTTTAGTTTCTTCCCATTTCTGCTGCAAGCTGCCTTCCATCTCATCAAAGTGACGGCCTTCATTTTCTCGGCGGCTGGTATAACCCAAGTTATAAGCACCTGAATAATCACGATCATATTCCAAGTCAGGATAGTGTGTTAATGCATCTTTATAATATGGAGTCTTATTATAATTTTCCTTCCAATATTCCTGAGATTGACGATGTGTATCGTCTTTATAAGTGCTGGTCGTATCCGTTAGGTTTTCATTTACGTCAACCATTGTACATCTCCTGCTTTATAGTAAAAATCTATAGCTAAAATATAAAAGTTATTTACTAAAAAAGATGTTGGGAAAATATATTAAAACATAGAGGGATTGCTGCTTTATGTTTTTTAATTTTACATTGAAATATTATTTAATAAATTAAATATAAAAAATCGGATATTATATAAATATCCGATATTAAATTTTTTATTTTTAAGAAAGAAGTAATATATTTAAATCTATCTATATTAACAAATAGCCAAAGATGAAAATAATCTTAATTTTCTAAGATTAATAATCTTCATTTTGACCTTCCTGACGAGAGCGATATTGATCATCAGTTTCATGCTGCATTGCATTATTACTATTTTGCTGATGCTGCTGACCCTGTTCATACTGAGTGGTGCGTTGCTGCTGTTGCTGTTCAGGGCTAACTTGCTGTGGCTGGCCGCCATGACTTTGCTGATTATGCTGACTGGTAGCACCCATGCCTGTACCTGTCAGCCCTTGGCCTTCCTGACCACGATTAGTTCCTTGCTGGTTATTATCAACACCACCTTGCTGATTCAAACTTTGGCCTTGTTGGCTCATGCCCTGCTGGCCCATATTTTGACCTTGCTGGCTCTGAGATGAACCTTGCTGGCTTTGTTGATTATACTGATTCTGTTGACCCTGCGGGTTATAATTCTGCTGATCTGGCTGTCCTAAACCTTGGCCTTTCTGGTCTGACTGCTGGGTATGTTGCTGGCTTTGCTGCTGTTGTTGCTCAACACTCTGTTGGCCTTCCTGCCCGACACCAAGTTGTTGGTTCTGGTGGTGAATACCCTGATCCTGTTTGCTCTGGGTATTATTTTCCTGTTGTTTCTGTTCGCCAGTCTGTCCTTGCTGGTTTTGCAAATGTTGTTGATTTTCCTGATTTTGATTGTTCATATTATTCATGTCTCACCTCTTGTGTTTAAAATAATCTATACATCACATGAAAATAATTAGAACATAGAATTAGGGGCGAATTCAAACATGAGGTGCGACAGTTTCAAAAGCCATATGATAATCAACAAGCTGAGCAAATTTCTCTAATGGTGTAAGCCAATCTAACGCCTTTCTAGGACGAGTATTCAGTGACATGGCAACTTGATTTAAATAATGCTGATCTGCCTGATTTAAATCAATCCCTTTAGGTAAATATTGCCTAATTAAACCATTCATATTTTCGCATGTGCCTTTTTGCCAAGGTGAATGTGGGTCACAGAAATATACATCTATGCCTAAATCTTCTTCGAGTATTTTATGTTCTGACATCTCGCGTCCACGGTCATAGGTCAACGTTTTACGCA